>CAMWMT010000037.1 GCA_947175375.1 uncultured Clostridiaceae bacterium
CCACCATGGATTCCATAAAGTCATGTGGGACGCTGAACTTCTGGAGAAAGAACAGGCAGTAAGATTCTCCTATGTCAGTCCGGATGGTGAAAACGGATTTCCGGGAACTTTAAAGATCTCTGTCACTTACACCCTGCTTCCGGATATGGGACTTCAGATCACCTATGACGGGGTCAGCGATCAGAAGACCCTGATCAATGTGACAAATCACAGTTATTTCAATCTAGCAGGGCATGATGCAGGGAGTATTTGCGATGAGAAGATCATGATCTGCGCAGATGGATTTACAGAGATCGTGCCAGGTGCAATCCCGACTGGAAAGATTCTGCCGGTAGAAGGTACGCCTATGGATCTGCGAACTGCAAAACGGATTGGTGATGAAATTGATGCGGATTATGAACAGCTCACCATGGTGCAGGGCTACGACCACAACTGGGCACTCAATACAACCTGCGAAAAAGTGGAGAAGATCGCGCAGGTAGAGGACGAAAAAGTCGGACGCATCATGGAAGTCTGGACCGACCTACCGGGAGTACAGTTCTATGCCGGAAACTGCATCATACCGCAGACTGGTAAAGACGGAGCGCACTATGACAAACGCTGTGCGCTGTGTCTGGAGACTCAGTATTATCCCAACAGCATCAATATTCCGGAATTTCTCCAGCCGGTATTTGAAGCAGGACAGCCATACCATACGACGACGATCTATAAATTCCGGTAATAAAAACAGAGAGGTGGCCATGTTTCCATGGATCATACCTCTCTGTTTTATTTTTGCTAAAAATTAATTTTTCTTCTTTAACATGGCCAGAATTGACTGAAGCACGATAAAGAAGCAAAGCAATGCGGCGATTGTAATACGTGTCCACCAGGAAGAAAGAGTTCCCTGGAACGTAATGAATGCCTCAATCGTTGCCTTGATCAGAACTCCGAATAGCGTTCCAAACACATTGCCCACACCTCCGGTCAGAAGAGTTCCTCCGATGACCGCAGAAGCGATGGCATCCATCTCAAATCCCTTTGCCTGTTCTACAAAACCACCCAGAGTATTCAAGCAGAACAGCACACTTCCAATACCACACAGGAAGCCGTCCAGAATATAGGCTTTCAGTTTCACCTTCCGTACGTCCAGTCCCATCATCAGTGCAGACTGCTCATTTCCGCCTACAGCATAAATACTACGTCCAAACTTGGTATATTTCAGCATGATGAATGCCACAACCAAAAGAACCAGTGCTATGATTACCGTAGGATAGATATAGGGATAGATCATAACTCCTTTTTTATTTGCATAGCCGCCAAAGGGAAGATAGATCTTAATCTTTGCCCATGCCATAAAGGTCTCATTTGTGATACTGATCATATCCTTGGAAATAATAGCCGTCATACCTCTTGCAAAAAACATTCCGGCAAGCGTAACGATAAATGGCTGGATATCCATATAGGCTACAAGGAATCCCTGCACCAGTCCAAAGACAATACCGGTCACAAGTACGATGAGAACCGACGGAACCGCTCCGATACCGCCCCGCTCCATCATCCATGCCAGCATCATACAGCCCATGGCAACAAAGGAACCGACACTGATATCAATGCCGCCCGTGATCATGACGACGGTCATGCCAATGCCAATGACAATCAGCCCGGCATTGGAGATAAAAAGGTTCAGGAAATTCTGTGTCTTCGAAAATCCTTGCGAACTGAAAAGGATGCAGCCGATCGCATACATGACAATAAACAGCACGATGGTAATCAGAAGAAGAAAACTGGTCTGGTTTAGTTTACGTTTACCTTTCATTTATGCCGCCCCCTTTTCTGCTGTATTGCTGTCTTTTTTCTGAGTAAGTGATTTTCTCCATCTTGCAAATCCGGGTGACTGAAGTGTTACAATGATCACAACAACGATTGCCTTGTATACCGGGATCTGGTCAGAGGAGACATGCATTGCGTAAAGCGTAGTGGTCAGTGCCTGGATCGTATAAGCGCCGATCACGGAACCTGCAATGGAGAATTTTCCACCGCCCAGAGAGTTGCCGCCGATGGCCACCGCCAGGATGGCATCTAGTTCCATGTTGAGACCGATATTGTTGGCGTCCGCCGAATAAATACGGCTGGAAGCGATGAGTCCGGCCAGACCGGAACAGAGTCCGCAGAATGCATAGGCCAGAAAGATGATCATGACGGACTTAATTCCTGTCAGGCTGGAAGCTTTTTTGTTGATGCCGCCTGCCTGAATATACATGCCAAGGGCGGTCTTTTTCAACAGAAGTGTGGTCAATATTACCACAATGATCGATACAATGAAAGGAGCAGGGACCGGAAATCCCGGGAAAGAGGATCCAAGTACTTTGTAGCTGTCCACACGGACATAGGTGATCTGTCCGTCTGTGATCAGCTGCGCAATACCACGTCCTGCTGTGAACATGATCAGTGTGGCGACCATGGGCTGAATTTCCAGCTTTGCCACCAAAAACCCGTTAAAACATCCGATGATCGCGCCAACAACAAGTGCTGCGATAAATCCCAGAATCAGAGGATTGGAATAAGCAGTAGCCGCACGCTCTCCGCCAGTCAGGATGTTGCAGCAGACGGCTGCGCTGACTGCCATGATCGCACCTACAGAAATGTCCGTTCCTGCAGAAGCGGATACGACCAGCGTCATGCCGACAGCCAGTATTACCAGTTCCGATGCACGATTAATAATATCAATTAAAAAACCGTACAGGACGCCGTCCCTGATCTCGATGGAAAAGAAGTCTGGTCTGGTGATAAGATTGACTAAAAGTACCAGGGCGAGACAGAAGATCGGCAGAAATAACCGCTGTGATGTAATGTTTTTCAGACTTTTATTCATGTTACTGTCCTCCTGCTATGGTTGACATAATTGTTGTCTGGTTCATATCTTCTCCGGTGAGTTCTCCGACTTTGCTGGTATCACGCATAACGACCATGCGGTCGCAGGTCCGGAGCATCTCTTCGATCTCAGAAGAAATAAATACGACTGCCATGCCTTCTTTTGCCAGTTTTACGACCAGTTTCTGGATTTCTGTCTTTGTTCCCACGTCGATACCTCTGGTGGGTTCGTCAAGAATCAGGAAATCAGGATTGGTCAGAAGCCATCTGCCAATGATGACTTTCTGCTGATTTCCGCCGGACAGAGATTTGATGGGAGTCTCCCGGCTGGCTGTTTTGATCTGAAGCGTTTCGATATATTTATCGGTAAATTCCTCCTGCTGTTTTCTACTGAGCAGATGGAAAATACCGCGTTTTGCCTGCAGTGCGATGATCATATTCTCCCTGACAGAGAGATCTGCGATGATTCCTTCGTTTTTCCGATCCTCTGGAAGATATGCCATACCTTCATACATGGAGTGGATCGGGTGTTTGGCCGACAGTCTCTTTCCTTTTACATGAAGCTCTCCCTCATCCGGTTTCTCTGCTCCATAGATCACACGGACTGTCTCAGACCGTCCGGAACCTAGAAGTCCGGTGAATCCTACTACCTCTCCCTTGTGGATGACCAGATCAAAAGGCTTGATATATCCTTTCTTTCCAAGGCCCACTGCCTTGATTACAATATCTTCCTCGCTGTATGTCTTCCCGGCCGCGCTGTCCTGCTTGATGGCCGCAAGGTCATCGAAATCTTTTCCCATCATCTTTGCGACTAATTGCACCCTTGGAAGTTCCTGTGTAGTGAACTGTCCGACCAGCTGGCCGTTTCTGAGGACGGTGATCTTGTCGCAGACTGCATAAACCTGTTCCAGGAAGTGTGTGACGAAGATAATGCCGACACCCTCGGATTGAAGTCTGCGCATGAGCTGAAACAGTTTTTCCACTTCGCTGTCATCCAGAGAAGAGGTCGGTTCATCCAGGATCAGCACCTTTGCCGACATATCCACGGCTCTGGCAATCGCGATCATCTGCTGGATGGCGATGGAGTAATTGTCAATCGTCTGTGTGACATCTGCATGGATGTCAAGATCCGACAGTAATTCTGCGGCTCTTGTGTTCATAGTCTTCCAGTCGATCAGTCCGCCCTTTCGGGGTTCCCTTCCAATGAAGAGGTTCTCTGCGACCGAGAGGTTCGGACAGAGGTTGACTTCCTGATACACGGTGCTGATGCCGTGCTTCTGCGCTTCCTGAGGATTACGGTTGATGATCGGATGGTCACAGCCATCGATCATAATCTCACCTGTTTCAAATTCTTCGACACCTGTCAAGACTTTGATCAGAGTGGATTTTCCAGCACCGTTTTCTCCCATCAGTGCGTGAATCTCTCCCTTTTTCAGTGTGAAATCCACATTCTGCAGAGCTTTTACACCGGGGAATGTCTTATAGATATGTCTCATCTCGAGAACGGAATCCTTTTCCATAAAAGCTGTGCCTCCTTTTTTGGCAATCAAAAGGAGGCGCGTAGGAGGAGTATCTAAGCCTCCGGCTCCGCGCCTCCTGATCATTCAGTTATTATGTAGCTCTGAAAATCAGATAATGATTAGTATAATCTTTCAGCCAGGATGCTTTCCAGATCCATGCTAGTATCGAAGTAAGCCTCATCTACATACTGAATCTTGTCAACAGTCTCGCCTGCTTCCAGTTTCTGGATGATCTCAGCTACACGTGGTCCATGAAGCGGGTTGCACTCGAAGGTTGCATTCAGATCGCCTGCGATCATGGATTCGAAAGCTGCTTTTACAGAGTCGAAGCTGACTACGATGATGTCGCCGTCCGGTCCGCAGGTCTTTCCAGCAGCCTTGATTGCGTCGATCGCACCAAATGCCTCGTTGTCGTTCTCGCAGATAACTACATCAATGTCATCGTAGCTCTTTAAGAAGGATTCCATGACTTCCTGTCCTTTTGCCTGAGTGAACTCACCGGACTGCATCTCAAGCATGTTCCAGTTGGAGTGCTCTTTCAGGATGTTGTCAACACCTTCCGTACGTCCAACCTGTGCGGATGCACCGATGGTACCCTGGATCGTTACGATGTTGATTTCTTCGTCGCCACGGCCTGCTGCATCCAGATAATCTGCCAGCCAGTTACCACAGGTCTCGCCTTCCAGAACGAAGTTTCCGCCAACCCATGCTTCAAAGAGAGTGTCATCGGATACGTCCATCATACGGTCGGAGAGGATGACCGGGATGCCTGCTTCTTTTGCTTCTTCCAGAACCGTTTCCCAACCAGTCTCAACAACCGGAGCAACTACGATGTAGTCAACTTCCTGCTGGATAAAGGAACGGATCGCTTTGATCTGATTCTCCTGTTTCTGCTGTGCATCATCAAAGATCAGCTTGTAGCCGTTTTCTTCAGTAAAGGTAGATTTGAAAGATTCCGTGTTAGCGGTTCTCCAGTCAGACTCAGCGCCTACCTGTGCGTAACCTACAGTGATCAGATCGCCGGAAGCTGCTGCAGCCGGAGCCTCTGTGTCATCTGCTTCTGCTTCTGCTGCATCGTCTGTGGTTTCTGCTTCAGCCTCAGCCGGAGCCTCTGTCTCAGCCGGAGCTGCAGTGTCGGCAGATTTGTTGCCACATCCTACTGCGGTCATGGTCATTGCTGCGATGAGCAATGCGGATAATACTTTTCTTTTCATACTTTTTCCTCCTTAAAATGATGAAAAATATTTTTTACATGTTTTATTATAAGGGACAGGATTTCCTGTTTCCATGTGATATTTTTTGAAAAAAGTTTAAATTTTACCAATAAAAAAGCAGGCTTCCGGGAAATATATCCCGAAAGCTTGCCCAAAATTCATATTTTTTTGAAATTTTTTAAGAATTTTTATTATTTGCGTTTTCCAGCTGTCCTAAATGAATCCGGACACGCGTCCCGACTCCTTTGTCGGAAGTAATGGTGATGTCAGATCTGGAACCATAGTACATCCGAATCCGCTGGGCTACATTGTACATACCAAAGCTGTTTTTGCCGGTGCTTAAGCGGCTTTTCTGGCCCCGCAGCTTTTTTCGAAGTTCTTCCAGTGTCTCTTCATCCATCCCAATTCCATTGTCTTCCACCTCAAACAGGATCCCGTCATCTGCAGCAAAGCCCCGTATGGAGATCTTTCCGCCGCCTCGTTTGTTTTTGATTCCATGGTATAGGGCATTTTCTACAATAGGCTGCAGGATCATCTTTAGAATGCTTTGCTGCTTAATAGAAGGTTCCATGTCAATGGTGTAATCCAGAATATCCTCGTAACGGATTTTCTGGATCTTCAGATAACTCCGGATATGGGATTCTTCTTCAGCGATGGTGATATAATCCTTTCCCCCGGACAGTACCGTGCGGAAGAAGTCGCTTAGATCTGTGGTCATCTCCACTACCTGCGGACCGTTGCCTCCTTCTGCCATCCAGACGATGGAATCTAGAGTATTGTAAAGGAAATGCGGGTTGATCTGAGCTTGAAGAAGCTTTAATTCCGCCTGATGCAGATTTTTCTGCTCCTGTTTTGTTTTTTCCATCAGTTCCGCGATCTCGTTACTCATTTTGTTAAAAGTTCTGGCCAGTACATTGATCTCTTCCAGCCCATACATTCCGGCGCGGGCTTCCAGATCGCCATGTCCCAGCCTTTCGGCAGTTTTCTGCAGGGAACTGATAGGGGCGGTGACCGACTTTGTGATGGCCGTGGATAGACCAAAGCCAAGTGCCAGTATCCCCAGCAGAAGAGCTATAAAGAGCTCGATATTCTGATGGAACCGGGTATCCATCTGCTTCTGCAGTTCCTCCATATGAATCAGTTCATAATAGGTGTACTGGGTAATGTAGTCCTGCATCATGGAACACAGGCCCTTGATATCGTTTTCCCAGATAGAGACATTTTCACCATAGGTACCAGGCATGGCAGAATTCTCGATCATCCGGTTCACAGCGGTTTCCAGCGAATCCAGACAGGAAAGGATTCCTCGGATCTTGATATCGCTGTCTGTTCCGGGGGTTCTTTCGATGCTGCTGCCAAAAGCATATCTGGCGGAATTAATCATGGTGATAGGGTTCTTTAACACGGTGGCATATTTCGTCGTTCCTTCGAGGATGTCTCCGTTCTCAAATTCTGAAGCGTCGATAAGACCGATCATGACCCGGTACATGGAATACTCCATATCTTCCTTAAAGGTAATATTGTACTCATTGGCAATTTTCAAGTTGGACATGATACCGTTGTAGGAATCAGAATAATCCTGGATCATTCTGAGGATCTCCAGGATCATGCCGGTCAGAGGGATCGCTATGACAAACAGAAGAAGGGAAAGGCGCATTTTCAGGGACAATGTCCGTCTTTTCTTATTCACTTTTCAACATGCTCCTGACTGATTTTATTTTTAAATTCCGTCGGGGACTGTCCCATAATTTTTTTAAACGCAGTACTGAAATAATGGGGGTCGTTGTATCCGACTTTTTCGCTGATTTCTGATGTGCGCAGGGTCGTACACTTTAACAGCTCACAGGCATGGTCAATCCGAACCTTCGTCAGATACTCAACAAAAGACTGTCCAGTACCCTGTTTGAAGATCGAGCTGAAATAGCTGGAGCTGATGCCGATATAACCGGCGATCATATTCAGGGAAAATTCACTGTTTCCATAATTTTCTGCAATATACTCCCAGGCTTCCCGGATGATGATGCCGTACCGGTCGCCGGAATTCTTATCTCGCATAGTAAGTGCAAAGGTAAAAAGCTCCTTCAGATAATCTATGGTACTTTCCACTTTTTCCACAGCTTTCATGACCCGTTTTAACTCCATCAGATCCGCCGGGATACTGTCTTCTTCAATGTTTAGCGATCTGATGAATTCCTGTACACAATAGAAGATGTCCATAGTCATATACTGACGGAGGAGAAGGGACATATAGTTGTCCTCGCCGACCGCTTCAAAGTATTCGTCGATGAAGCGTCCGCATTCCTCTGCATTTCCTGTCTTCAGGAAATTGCGGATCAGCTTCCGGTCTACGCCGCTGTAGTCGCTTTTATCCGGGAAAGCCATATATTTCTCATAGTCGATAAAATACCGCTCCAAAAGCCGGGAATGCTCCTGCTCTTCCAGAATGAGGTCGGCCGCTTTTTTCAGTGCTTCCAGAAGGCTGGCCGACGTGACCGGTTTCAGGAGATAGTCACTGATGCCGATCTTAATGGCTTCTTTTGCATAGTCAAATTCGTTATATCCGCTCAGGACGATGATTTTTGTCTTTGGAAGGGCCTTTTTTACCAGGCGGCTCAACTCCAGCCCATCCATAAAAGGCATCCTGACATCTGTCAGGAGGATGTCAGGTCGGCTTTTTAGTATCATGGGATATGCATATTCCCCGTCCCCGGCTTCGCCGACCAGTTCAAAGCCATTGGATTTCCAGTCAATATTGTTTTTGATTCCCTGCCGAATGATGCTCTCATCCTCTACTAGAAATACTTTTATCATACATATTTCTCCCAGTTTCAGCGCTGCCGTCTTCTGATCAGACAATAAATATCAGTTCATAAAAGAGCATATCACATTTTTAGAATGGTTTCAAGATAGCGAGTTTTGTCGATAAAAAGAGGCAGTCCATCTACCAGTTTCGTCAAAAATGGGACAACTTCTGTGTTACCATGAACCAAAAACAAAAGGCTGGTGAGAAAATGGAATTGATAGAAGGGAGAGATACGAACGAGAACTGGAAGCTTCCAAAGAATGTACGGCAGATGTGAGAACCCGGACCAGGCACAAAAATCTTGATGGAAGATTATGTCTATACCTTTCTGCACCAGATGGCACAGAACAATCTGACCTGCATGAAGACAGCGGTGCTGGCGGGGCGGGTGGAAGGCGTTGCTGCTGTCTATATTCAGGGAGCCATAGAGATCGATATGGGCCAGGAGGTGCGAAACTGGTTTTCCCATGAACACTGGCGGGAGATCTTTCAGGATATTCAGATCTGGTTTGATGGTCTGGAGATCGTGGGCTGGTACATGGCGAATCCTGGTTTTCCGCCAATACTGACAGAAGAACTGAAAAACCTGCATATGCGCAACTTTTCAGGAAACACCCATGTATTTTTCCAGACCGATGTGTTGGACAATGAAGAAGTGTTTTACATACGGGGAGAGAAAGGACTTGCTCCTGCTTGTGGATATTATATCTATTATGAGAAAAATGACCGGATGCAGGAGTACATGAGCCGCAGGAAAGGCGGGATTGGAATCGAGCCGGAGGGAGTGATGAAGGACCGCGCAGCTGCCCGTTTCCGGAACGTTATGCAGGAAAAAAGGGAACAGAACGCACAGAAGAAAATGTTCGCATTTTTATATACCGCCTGTATGTTTCTGGTGTTGGTGATCCTGGTGATCGGGGTGACTCTGGTGAATAATTATGACCGAATGGCACACATGGAGGATACCCTTCATCAGATATCAGAGAATCTTGGAAGCGAACCAGATTCCATCGAAGAGGCCATGGAAGCGGAAAACAGACAAGCACAGCTGGAACTGGCAGAGTCCGGAGTGCAGGAAGAAAGCCTGACAGAGCCGGAGAGCGGCAGTACAGAAGAGAATCTGCCGGAATCAGACGGCCAGAAGACAGAAGAAGCAGCTTCGACGCCGGAGAATGAAGGGACACACGGAGACACAGAGCCGGCACAGACTGACGAAACCGATGAGGAAGCTGACAAAGCCTCGCAGGACAGTGAGGAAACAGATGAGCCGGAAGATCAGGAAGAAGTACAAGAAGCCATATCTCAGGCAGTGCGCGAGCCGGAACGCTATAAAGTGAGGGCCGGGGATACGCTCTTGGATATTTGCCGCTCCAGGTATGGGACAGATGATATGCTGAAGCAGGTCTGTGAAATCAATGATCTGGAGGATGGTAATGTAATCTATGTGGGAGAAATCATTTTACTTCCATGATGGAAGGTGTTATACTACAAAAGATTAAACATTTACGGAACCTGAAACGGATAAAAATAATGAGTACAATAGAAATATTTAAGAGTGAACAGGATACGGATACAGATGCCGATATGCAGGAATATAAAAAGAACCTCTTCAGGCACCGTCTGAAAAATGCCTGTATCGGCGCAGGGATCTTCGCCGCAGTGGTACTCTGTTGTGTGGTCTTTTGGATTGTATTAAAAAATCAATCCTTTGATATGTATGAGGTTATAAGAAGCTTTGATCGTACAGATACCATGACGACACAGTATGCGGAGTTTAAAGATTATGTGCTGAAATACAGTAGAGATGGAATTTCCTGTGTGGATTCCACCAATCGTGCCGTGTGGAGCCAGACCTATAATATGCAGAATCCTATCCTTCATGTCTGCCGGAACAGTGCTGCAGTAGCGGAGGAAAGCGGGACAGAGGCCATGATCTTTGATGAGACCGGCCTCCAGGGAACAATACAGACGCGGCTGCCCATTCGTCAGATCGCAGTGTCTTCTCAGGGAGTGCTGGCAGTGCTTATGGAAGACGGGGATGTCATGCGTGTGAATCTGTATGACAAGGCAGGGGGAGAGCTGGTAAGCTCCAAATTTGAACTTCAGGATGTGGGATATCCGATCCGTATCTCTCTCAGCGCGGATGCAACAAAACTGGCAGTCAGCTTTCTTCAGGTCCGGGATGGAAGTATCAACAGCTGTTTGGCATTTTATAATTTTTCATCGGTAGGAGAGGGCAAGGAAGACCATCTGGTAGCGTCAAAGATCATCGATGGGATTGTAATGCCTGAGGTTGCCTATATGGACAGTACGCACTGCTTTGCGCTGGGAGGAGGACAGCTTCTTATATATGAAGGAAGTCAGATCCCGGAACTGACCGCGGAGGTGGAACTAGAAAAGGAAGTCTTAAGTGTATTTCATTCGGAAAAATTAATTGGTCTGGTCCTGGAGGGAGAGGAAGAAGATTATGTGCTTCAGGTGTATGATCTGCAGGGACATATGCAGTTTGGAACGGAGTTCAGCCTGGATTACCAGACTCTGAAGTTTTCGGGCAGTCAGATTCTGATTTACAATGAGTCGGAGTGTATCATGATGAGCAGTAATGGGAAGATTTTTTACTCAGGAACCTTTGATGAACCAGTCGTGAATCTGTACACCATGTCAGGGAGGCGACGTTATATCGTTATGCATGTATCGAGAACCGATCAGATCAGGCTGAAATAGTACGGATAAGGGATGACGCAGATAAGAACAGCTAGAAATTGGGCTGGAACTTTAACAGGAGGATACAAATGGGAACGTGGAATCTGGCGGATATCCTGGGGATTCTGTTTCTTGGATACGGGATTGTGGATGGATACCGGAAGGGCATCATAAAAAAAGGAATATCTCTGGCAACTTCCATAGGGACCCTTCTGATCGTCTATATTGCTTCTCCCTATGTAGCGGAGTTCATAGCAGGAATCCTTCCGGGTGCTCTGTCTCTGGAACAGATCACGGGAACGGACAGTGAGATCTATCAGATTCTGATTCTGAGCGGATTTGGAGAACTGGCGGAGAATTATGTATATACATTTGTATCAAGGGTTCTGGCAGTGGCTGTGACCTTTGTTGTACTACGACTTCTTCTGGGAACTCTGAGCATATCGTTGAATATATTGGTGAAGGTCCCGGGGCTCAGCCTTTTAAATCGTCTGCTGGGCGCTTCTCTGGGGCTGGTGCAGCAGCTTCTGATCGTGTGGCTGTTCTTCCTTGTGGTATCAATTTTTGCCCATACCGGATGGGGAGGGACCTTGTCTCAGGTGATCCGGGAGAGCATGTGGATGGGATATTTGTATGAAAATAACTTGCTCCTGCTGCTTGGAATCCTGCTAATTCTAGGTGTATAAATATGGTACAAAAGGACGAAAAAATAATTGAAAAAATATGAAAAAAGTACTTGACATCAAAAAAGCTCTGTAGTAGAATATCCATTGTTCTGAAGCAGAGATGCTTATAAAAACAACCCGAAAGGGTTTATATATATGCGGGTGTAGTTCAATGGTAGAACACCAGCCTTCCAAGCTGGATACGTGGGTTCGATTCCCATCACCCGCTTCACCCGAAAGGGTTTTACATATACGCACGAGTGGCTCAGTGGTGGAGTATCGCCTTGCCAAGGCGAGGGTCGCGGGTTCGAATCCCGTCTCGTGCTCTT
>CAMWMT010000038.1 GCA_947175375.1 uncultured Clostridiaceae bacterium
GATATGGACATCAATCGTTCTTGTTTCTCCAATGTAGCCATCTCCCCAGACACTTTGAAGGAGCTGATCGCGGGTAAACACTAATCCAAGATTTTCCATAAATTTTTTTAACACTTCATATTCCTTTAAGGTGAGCTGCACCCGCTCACCGCTTACAAAAACGGTATGTTCTCCAGTGTTTATCATCAAATTTCCCACCTGTAATATCTTAGGGGTTTCTTTTTGCTCCGTGCGCCTGAGTACCGCTCTTACACGGGATACCATTTCCATCATACCAAAGGGCTTTGCGAGGTAATCGTCTGCACCCAGGTCAAGGCCGATCACCTTATCATACTCTGTTCCCTTCGCTGTCGCCATAATAACCGGTATATCTGCAGTTGCCGTATTATTGCGCAGCTGTTTCAGAATCTCAATACCATCCTCTCCCGGAAGCATAATATCCAACATAATAAGCTGGGGCTTTTCTGTTTTCAATTCACTAAAAAGCTCTTCGCCACAGTTAAGCCCCTTTGCCTCAAATCCGGCAGAATTCAAAGTATAAATCATTAAATCACGAATACCGCTGTCATCTTCCACACATATAATCATTTTCTCATTCCTCTTTCTGTTGTAGATCAATCATTTTGGCTCCAACACTTTCAAAAGTATTTTTTTGAACTGTTCAAATATGATGGGCTTGGCGACATGCGCGTTCATTCCGGCATCTAAAGCATTCCTGACATCACTTACAAAAGCGTTTGCGGATACAGCTATAATCGGGATTGTCCGTGCAAAAGGATGCGCACTTGCCCGAATCGCCCTGGTTGCTTCATAACCATTCATGACAGGCATTTGCAAATCCATCAAAATAATGTCATATGTATCGAACGGAGCATTTATAAATTTCTCCACCGCCTTCTGCCCGTCCTCTGTAACATCACATTCTACCCCCATTTTAGTCATAAGTTTTACCAATACCATGCGGTTGACAGGATTGTCATCTACCACAAGGGCATGTATGCCGGCCAACAGATTCTTTTCATTGTCACTTAGAACCTTCTTTTCCTCCGTGTCCATCATTCTCTGGATAGCCTCCTTAAGATTGCTTATAAAGAATGGGTTCTGCAGGAAATGACCAACCTCGATTTCCAGCACCTTCTTTTCAATCTTCTCCTGCACATTGAGCATCATATAGACATCATCAACAAATCCATAATACAGCGAAAAAATAAAATCTGTTATCACAGTATTGTAAAGTTCTTGTAAAATCCTATGGCCATATTACCATTGCAAGCGTTCCGGCCACCATCTGGCAAAGTCTGGCTCTGCCCTGAGAGAACACGCATTTACGCATATCTGTATGGATATACTAAATTATAGCGTGAAATCCGCCTCTTTTCAATGAAGCGGAAATATAATGGCATTATTGGTAAATATCTCCTCCATGGTATCCTTATTTTGACTGCACATCATTTACATGGTGTCCCAAAATAGAGAATAAAACCCATTCTGCAATGTTTGTGGCATGATCTCCGATCCGTTCAAAATATTTGGCAATCATCAAAAGATCAAGGGCATATTCGCCATCTGTTTCAGATTCTCCTAAATGCCGGATGAGCTGTTCCTTTATTCTGTCAAAATGACCATCCACCACATCATCATAAGCAATGACCGATTTTGCAAGTGCCACATCATTCCTGACAAAAGCATCTATGCTGTCCGTTACCATCTTAATCGTTGCAAGAGCCATATCGTGGATATTCAGTTTATCATGAACGGCTGCGATATGCTCCATCGTAACAATTTCCGCAATGTCTCCGGAATTATTGCCAATCCGCTCCATATCCGTCACCATTTTAAGAGCCGAAGATATGATGCGCAGATCTTTTGCCACCGGTTGCTGCTGCAATAAAAGACGCATACACATGGCTTCAATCTCCCGTTCTTTCTGATCAATTTGAGCAGTATGGACAAAAACCTCCCCGGCAAGTGACACATTTCCCTCGTCTAATGCTTTTGCTGACAAGGCAATCGCATTTTCGCAGAGTGCCCCCATTGTAATCAGTTCTTTATGTAAAAAAGCAAGCTGTTCATCAAATTTTGATCTCATTATCCAAACCTCCCCGTGATATAATCCTCTGTCCGTTTATCTGACGGCATGGAGAATATTTTTTCAGTATCATCAAATTCAATCATTTTACCTAGCAAAAAGAACGCTGTTTTATCCGAAATGCGGACAGCCTGCTGCATATTGTGGGTTACAATAATAATGGTATATCTCTCTTTCAGTGAAATGACAAGTTCCTCAATCCTGGAGGTTGAGATCGGGTCAAGGGCGCTGGTTGGTTCATCCATTAAAAGCACATCCGGCTCAACTGCCAACGCACGGGCGATACATAATCTTTGCTGCTGACCACCGGAAAGACCAAGAGCATTCTTTTTTAGTCTGTCCTTTACTTCATCCCATATTGCAGCATCCCGAAGGGCACGTTCCACAATATCATCCAGCTTTACACGGCTTGTAAGCCCATGCGTCCTAGGGCCGTAGGCAATATTATCATAAATACTCATGGGAAAAGGATTTGGCTTCTGAAATACCATACCAATCTCCTTCCGAAGCATATTTACATCCACCGTCGGAGAAAAGATATTTTTTCCATTGTAACGAACCTCCCCGGTGATTCTGACACCAGGAATCAGATCGTTCATTCGATTCAGTGTTTTCAGAAAAGTTGATTTTCCGCACCCGGAAGGGCCAATCAAAGCAGTGATTGCCTTTTCCGGAATATTCATGTTGATATTGTATAATGCCTGTGGACTACCGTACCAAAGACATAAATCCTTTACAGTAATCATAGCTTCAGGTGTTCCTCCTCTTTTTAAAAATATTTCCTACAAGTTTGGCGAGCAGATTGATAAGCAGTGTCAGCAGCATCAAAATAGCCGCAATCGCAAAAGCCACATCAAACTCGCCTTGCTCTTTTGCGTAAAAATACAAAGCTACTGTCAAAGTTGCGCCGGAACTGCCAAGCCCTTCAAAAAAACCATTGATAACATGAGCAAAACCGGCAGTAAACAACAGTGCTGCAGATTCACCCAGGATGCGCCCTACAGAGAGGATACAGCCAGTAATAATACCGTCAATGCAGCCGGGGAGAACTACCGTATGAATCATTCGCCATTTCCCGGCTCCCAATCCAAACGCGCCTTCCCGATAACTCCCCGGAATCGTTTTAAGACTTTCCTGTGTTGTTCTCATTATGGTTGGCAAATTCATGATTACCAGTGTCAATGCTCCTGCCATAAGAGAGGTTTTTAAGAAACGGCAGAAGAACAGCATCCCTACAAGGCCATATATAATTGACGGAATCCCTGAAAGCGTTTCTGCGGCATATTCAATGATTGAAACCAGTTTTTTGTTCTCTGCATATTCTGTGAGATAAACTGCAGCTCCTACACCAACAGGAATCACAACACACAGAGCCGCAATGATAATGTAAATCGTGTTCAGAATGTCCGGCAGGATTCCGATACGCTTATCTATATAGCTGGGACTGGAAGACAGCAATTTCCATGTGATATTCGGGATTCCTTTCATCAGCACATAAGCTGTTATGAATAACACCAAAGCACAGGTGAAGACGGCGGACAAAATCATAAGCGTATGCATAAAACGGACATAAATTTTCCGCTTCTCCGAAATACTCTGTTTCTCCACTTTCACCCCTCCTTACTTCGCTTCAAAAAGAAATTTAATGTAGCATTGATCAGCATAATGAACAGAAACAACACAAGAGCAATGGAGAAAAGGGCCTGCCTCTGTAAGCCTTCCGAATATGACATTTCACTGGCAACCGCTGTTGTCAGAAAGCGGACACTTTCATAAAGTGACGGCATATTAGGTGCATTACCGGATACCATCATAACCGCCATGGCTTCACCGATTGCCCGTCCTACTCCTAATACAACCGCAGCAGCAATACCGCTTTTGGCAGCAGGGACAGACACTTTAAGATAAGTTTCTACAGGTGTAGCTCCCAAAGCAAGCGAAGCATCTTCATATTCCTTTGGGACAGCCTCCAATGCAGTAATTGATACATTGATAATGGATGGCAAAATCATAATAGCCAGTACAATGATTGCAGCTAAAAGGCTTGCCCCGTCCGGGATATGGAACAAAGCACGGATACCCGGCACCAGCACCAACATACCAACAAGCCCATACACCACTGAGGGAATCCCTGCAAGCAGGCTCACGGCACTTGTTACAACTGCTCTCATTTTCGGCGGTGCCATCTTAGCAAGATAGACTGCAGTTAAAAAACCAATAGGAACCCCCAACAGGATAGCACCTGCTGTTCCGTAGATACTTGTAAGAATAAACGGCAGGATACCAAAAGCAGGAACAGCAGCTGTTGAAGCCCACTTTGTTCCAAAGAGAAATTTGAAAAGGCCGATCTTGTGGATTGCCGGAATTCCTGAAATGATCAGATATACGGTGATCAATAAAACGCATCCCACTGTGATCAGGCCAAGAATAAGAAATACTCCATGAATAACGATTTCTAAAAACTGTTTTTTATTTTTCATTTCCGATTTCCTTTCCCAAACAATGGGCACGCTTCGCGAGCTGCCCATTGTTAGCAAAACGGCAAACTTTGTTTCATCCGCCGGAGTGCATGGAGATTTATTTTGCAGCAACAACACCTGCACTGGCAATCAGCTCGACCGCATCATCGGAAGTGACAAAATCAAAGAACTTTTGAGCAGCATCAGAAAGTTTCACATCCGTTTTTGTTACCAGAACAAAAGGACGCTGCACCACATAACTGCCATCCTTTACAGTGCCCTCACCGGGGATAATACCATCCACAGAGACGGCCTTTACGCTGTCCTTAACGGAAGCAAGAGAAGCATATCCGATAGCATCAGGATTACTGGAAACGGTGGTAATCACATCACCTGTAGAAGTAAGCTCCTGACGATATTTGCAACTGTCCTCTGTACCAGTAATAGATTCAAAACCATCACGGGTTCCACTTCCGGCCTCACGCCCAATCAAAACAATCTGTGCGTCATTCCCGCCAATCTCACTCCAATTTGTGATCTCGCCGATGAAAATCGAAGCAATTTCTTCTAAAGTCAGATCAGATACAGGGTTTTCAGGATTTACAATGATTGCTATGCCGTCATAGGCAAGAACTGTTTCGGTCAATCCTCCAGCTTTTTCATCCTCTTTCAGGTTACGGCTGGAAAGCCCAATGTCGCAACGCCCTTCCTGTACAGCTTTGATACCAGAGCCAGAGCCGGTAGGGTTGTAAGTAAATGAAATTCCACTATTGTCCTGCATAAATGCTTCACCAAGCACGCTAATCACTTCTTGCATGGAAGTTGATCCATCAGTGGATACTGTACCTGACTGTTTCCCAGAACACCCGGTCAGTGCAGTCAGCGTCATAGCAGCAGCAAGAGCAAATACTAAAATTTTTTTCTTCATTTTAAAGATTCTCCTTTACAATTTTTTCTTTTCCTTTTCGGGTACAGCTATATGCTACATCGGAGAAATCAAATCTGTTATCATGGTAATGTAAAATGGGTGTAAAATCACATTAGAAACATACCTGCAAGCAATATCCTATTGCCAGAATCTCTGCACCTTCCTTCGCTGTTCCTATCATCTCCCTATTACGTTTTCTCAATCTTATGCCTGATAAATTTCATTTCAAATTATTCATGTTAAAACTGAAATAATAGTTCATTCCTCTTTTCACGTTCCATTAGTACAATCTTACTGGGAGGTGAACAAATAGTGGAAGATAAACATGTACATTTTGGACTGGCAATCAAAAATGCCAGATTGGATTGTGGCATGACACAAGAGGCACTGGCAGAACGAGCCGGAATCAGCTGCCGTTACCTCATTGCTATCGAAAACGAAGGGCGTATCCCAAGACTCCCTACTGTCTATCGGCTGATACATAGCCTGCATATCTCTGCAGACCGTATTTTCTATTCTGAACAGCCGCCCAAGGATTCTGAACGTGCACAGCTTACCCATATGCTGGAGTCCTGTTCTGACCGGGATATTCATATCCTTCTCTGTGCTGCTAGAGCCATGCTTCAGGAGCAATGAGTAAAGAACCATTTCCCAGTGTTTTAGGGGAAGTGGTTCTTTGCCTGCTCTCTGTCTGCCTCATTTAGTCTATCTCATTTTTCACAACTGCATCCTGGCGCAACTCATGCCCTGTTCTCCTTTATTTTTCCTGCCAAATAACGCACTGCTTCTTCCGGGGTAGGAATCTCCCCCTTACGAGGCACCCTGTTCTGGTAAGCTCTTGTGATTTCATTATTGTTCAGAGGGTTTGTATATGCCTCTGTCAATGCTGCCTGCATCTCCTGCCGGACTTCCTTCACACTGACTCCATGTTTTCTTGCCAACTCCCGATATATCTTCCGCATGTTCATTGAACTCTCCTCCATGGTAAAAACTATAATCGCCTGCTTCTTTTTATTATAAGCGATAAAATTATCCTTTTCAACAAAAACAAGCGTTATAATCGCTCGTTTTCACCATATACAAGGCTTAAGATTAACACATAGGGAGGATATCAAAAATGGATGAACAGTTTATCCGGGACCGCCTCTCCAGTCTCCGTCAGGAAAAGCAGGTCTCTGAACGAAAGATGAGCCTGGATCTGGGCCACAGCACCAGCTATATCCGCAGTATCACATCCGGCAGGGCACTGCCATCTATGACTGAATTCCTGTATATCTGCGAATACTTGGGTGTGACACCTATGGAATTTTTCAATGAGGAGAAGGAGACTACTCTAACACAGCAGAAAGCAATCGAACACATTTACTCCATGTCGGATAAGGACATCCAGCTGCTGATTGGATTTATTGAACGGATGAAGATGGGCGAAAAATAACAGGTGGTATCGGCAATAGCGATGCTGCCTGTTTTTTGGTACACACCTCTTCCCTTCCTTCCCATCTGCCATCCTGCTTCTTAAACCGCAACCCACATCTTTGTTCTTCATGCTTTTGTTCCGCTTTTCCTCTTTCCCTCATATTCAAAAACCAGACCTTTGTTCTTTTCTCTGTCCATAAGTCCTTGTTAGAGTGGGTCCTTCTGGTCGGTTCATCATGAACCCTTCCTGGGTTCACATAAAAAGCAGACTCTCCCCCTGGCGGAACCTTACAATTTTACAGAAGGGTATAAAGGTTGGATGTATAGCTTCCATTCTCCCGATACTGGAATTCCTTTTTCAGATATCCGGCAGTGACCAGATCGTTCAGGGCGCGTTTTATGGTACTGCGGGACATCCCCAGTTCTTTCGCCATGGTAGGGATGGCGGGCCAGCAACTCCTGTCCCGGTCTGCCCGGTCATGCAGATACATATAAACTGCCACTGCCCGGTGAGGCAGGCCGGAAGCATAAATTGTTTTAAAATATCCCATGCCACCTCCTAATCCGTCCGCAGCGGCGGCCTGGATCCGGGTCTGTGTGGCCGTAACGGAACCGTATGCTCAGTTACCTGCCCTTGTCCCATGCCGCCGCTTACAGGCGGTCCTGGCGGCTCCAGCGGCTCTTCAAACTCTTCCATATCATCATCCATCCGTCTGCGCAAAATTTCCTGCTCCAGTGTCATTCTGTCCGCATAAGAAACGGCCCTCGCCGCATGCTGCTCTGCCACATACTCCTCTTCAAATTCAATCCCCCACTTGAAGAACAGCCGCAGCTCCGTTTTCATAGGATGACAGCCTGTTTTAGCCAGAATGAAATGCCCTTTTGGCAAGGACTTCAGTTCATCCGATGTCATAAGGGGACGCTGAATCATCTGCAGGCTCTGACTGGGATCATTCTTTCCTCTGCTGATGGAACCAGACAACACCGTCTTGTTCCCCAGGGCTTTTGACAGTACTTCCGCACTTTCCGAGTTCGGTGCAAAACCGCCGAACAGAATGTCCTGGCAGTTGTCGATAATGATTTCACTGCCCTCTTTCCCATAGTTTTTCTGCAGCTGGGCAAAAGACTGGATGATCGGCACCATACTGATTCTTCTGGAACGACCTGCGGAGAACAGCATCTCCAGCGATTCAATCTTGGGGATAGTCCCAATCTCATCACCGAAGATCACCACACGGTTTGGAAGCTTCCCGCCATGTTCATCTGCGATAGACAGCATCTCCCGGTATATCTGCTGTAAAAACAGGCTGACCATAAAGTATTTTGTATTGTCCTCTTCCGGCAATACGATGAAGATTGCTGACTTCGAATTGCAGAAGGTTTCCGTATCCATGGAACCATCAAAGCACAGAATCTGCTCCATCTCCGAATCCAGGAATGCATTCAGTCTTGACATTGCTGTAGAAAGTACAGACGCCATGGCCTGATCCGCAGTATTTAATGCTGCCCCGGCAAACCACTTTGCTTTGTGCTCCGGTGGAAGCTTCTGCATCAGCAGCTGGAACTGATTCTTTCCTTTCACCGGAGAAGGAGCCAGCAGGTCCTGGATAAGTTTGAACACACTCACGATATGGCGCTGCTCCTTCGGACAGTATTCTGCAATCAATAACAGCACACTGGTCAGGAGCCCCTCAGCGGCATCATAGAAAAACGCATTCTGCCCATAGCTGGAAGAGTCTGCTCCGGAGCTGATAATGGTCTTTGCCGTGATCTTTGCATATTTCTCCGCTCTTGCCTTGTATGCCAGGTTTTCCGGATCCTCCAGCCACAGATCCATGTATTTGTTCACCATCCCCAGGATATTATCTCCATCAGAGCGCGTGGGGTTCCTGAGATCCAGGATGGATATCCTGTAGCCGTAGTATTTTTCCGCAATCCCAGCATAGTTCCGGAATAAATCTCCTTTGGTATCCGTGCAGAGGAAGCTCATGCCGCTGGCACAGGCATACTCGATACAGGGATAGAGAAAGTTTGCTGTTTTCCCCACACCGGCAGCACCGATCATCAGCAGGTGGATATCCCCTGAGTCAACCAGAGCAGTAACACCTCCATGGGAGAACTTACCGCCCACCACGATCCCCTGTGTTTCCGGCAGGTTCTTTCCCTGTCTCCACAGTTTCGGCTCATATGGGATGTGAGCGTAAGTCTTTTTGACCTCTGTGTCCGTAGCAAAACGGGCAGTCCCATACTGTCCGTCTCCAACCGTTTTGGATTTTATCCCGTCCAAATTGTAATGATTGGACAGGAATGTGACCAAGCCCAGCAGGGCGAACATCCCCAGCCCTGCACACACCAGAATCACAATCTGTGTATTCTGCATTTTCACACTCCTTCCTATAAAATCTGTTCACAAGCACGTTTCATTTTCAACACAACATGGAAAGACAGATATCAGGCCATCTGGAGCCACCTTTCTTCCACCAGCCCCGGAGGCGGCTTTTCTTCTGCCGGTATCGCCTCCACACCGCGCATGGCCTTGATATCTTCATTCCAGTCCTTCCATGTAGACAGTTCCTGTTTTACATCCGGATACCCCGCTTCTGCCAGCTTTTCTCGTATCCGCTCTGCCGCCTCCAGCCCTGCAATATCATGGTCCAGACACAGATGGATCTTTTTCAGCTCCGAATAGTCCTTCAGCATCTGAAACAATGCCTGGGGGCCTACCCCACACAACGCCACATAACTATGATCTTTCCATCCTGCCTTATGCAGGGAAATATAAGAGAGCATATCAATGGGAGCCTCAAACACAAAAACCTCATTGCTTTTTCCATTCCAGTGAAAGCTGTACCGTGGGTCACTGCTCTCCAGATTTCCCCGATAGCTTTTCCCTACTGTATAGATTCCTTTCTTGTGTGCATGTCTGGCTTTTCCTTCCGGATCATATCCCACAAAAATGGCATTGTGATACTGTCTGCTCCCATCTTTTGACGGTTCCAGGCTTTCATAGATCAGCTTTTCCTTCGCAAAGGCAGACACAACTTCATGATCCAGCAGCCGCGACCTTAACAGATATGCAAACACCCGCCGCATATCCCCGTTGACAGCAGGCAGGGTAAAGGGGCCTCTCTGCACTTCCTCCTGCTTTTTGCTCTGTCGGTAGGTCTCTCCCTGCTCCCCTCCCAGGAGCATGCTCACTGCTTCCGGAAATGATTTCCCATAATAATAGATTACAAAAGCAATCGCAGCTCCTCCCTTTCCTCCGGAGCCATGGTCATACCAGCGATTCCCCCGAATGGTAATGCTATGGTCATTTGCCATCCTCCACTCCGGCCCGGAGCGCAAAAGCCTTTCTCCCTGCCGCTCCAGAAAGTCTTTCAGATCCACCGTGTTGGCACGTTCTTTCTGTTCATCCGTGAAATACCTATATGCCATTGATTCGCCTCCTGTCTTTACATCGTCTGCTGCGGTTCATAATCATCCTTCTTATGTCCCTGTGCCGTCCGCTTCTCCTGCAGTTTCCGTCTCCGCCTTCTGTCAATATGTCCCATGCCTGCTCCTCCTGACGCCTTCCGGTAATCTTCCTGAAAGATTCTGGAGAGATGGTGCATCAGCCTGGTAGCTGCCAGCACCAGATCCGGATTACGGAAGGAGTCCAGGTGCTCCAGCAGAAACCCGGCATAGACATTTCCCTGGGCCGCGGCTGCCTCCAGCAGGGGAACTGCCTTTTCCTTATCACGAGGCATTCCCGGCTGGCCGCACAGATAAAACTTCCCAAGAGCGTACTGAGCATACTGATTCCCTTTGCCTGCTGACATCTCCAGCCATTCCACCGCCTGTTCCAGGTCCTGCGGCACATCCTCTCCCAAAAGATACATCTTTCCCAGACGGTATCCCGCATACTCATTTCCCTGTAAGGCTGCCTGACGCAACAGCCCAACTGCTTTTTTTGTATCGTTCTCTACTTGAACACCTTCCAGATAGAGCTTTGCAAGTACATACTGGGCAGAAGCATTCCCGGCATCTGCAGATTTTTCCAGCCATTCCACCGCCTGTTGGATATCTCCTGTCCCGGTATCCAGCCAGAACTTTCCCAGCGCATACTGGGCATTCACATTTCCCAGCTTTGCAGCCAGCTGCCAGTATCGGACAGCCTCTTCCTCATCTTTTTCTGTACCAATACCCTTGTACAGCATCTGCCCCAGCTGATACTGCAGTTTATCATCATGGCTCTGCCTCTCCAGGGCCAGAAAACCGGAAAACGCATCCTGAAAATGAACCTCCGCCTGTTCTGCTGATCTTCCTGCCCCTATTCCGTCTTGGAACATTTTTCCCAGTTCATAACTGGCATAGGGATTTTTCTGTGCGGCAGATGCTCTGTACAGTTTAAAGGCATGCTCCAGGTTCTTTTCCACACCCTGACCTTTTGCATACAGATCAGCCAGGGTATACTGAGCATACTTATGCCTTTTCTCTGCCGCCCGCTCCAACCAGGCCGCAGCAGTTTTATGATTTTGCGATATACCAAGACCAGCCAGATACATTTTTCCAATCCGGTACTGCAGATAAGTCTTTTTTCTCTCTGGCAGTTCTTTTTCAGCAGAGAGAAAAGCGGCCAACGCTTTCTGGTACCATTCCTGTGCTGTATCCGAATCTGCCTCTACTCCAAGACCATCTGCCCACATTCGACCCAGGTCATACATGGCAAGCGCATTCCCTCCATCTGCTTCCAGTCCAAACAAACACATGGCTTCTGCAAAATCCTGCGGGATCTTTTCACTTCCATACAGATAGCTGCGGGCCAGTTTGTATCGCTGGTTCCACTCTGCTTTTCCATGAATCGTTTCCTCTTTTTCCTGAACAGGCGTTCCCAGCTCTGGCAGGATATCTTCCATCTCATCCTCCGCACCCGCAGGAATTTCTCCTGTTTCCTCTATCTCATTTAGAATCGCCTCCTCTTCCAATTCATCCAGACGGATTTCTGTTTGATCCGTTTCCTGTAGCAATGTCTCATATAAAAAATGGTGACCGTCCAGCTTTAATGCTTCGGCGATCACCATGTTTTTGATACTCTTCAATTGTTTTTGACTGGACAGTGGCGGCAGCGGCGGAACCTTAGAAGAATAGGTCAGCAGGATCTGATCCTGCCATTCACCC
>CAMWMT010000039.1 GCA_947175375.1 uncultured Clostridiaceae bacterium
CGATCCGGTTGATAACAATCTGTGCATTCTTCACGTCCGTTCCTGTCAGCATAACAATATAGGACCCGGCCTCCAGCCTTGCAACCGGATCCCCAGCTCTGAGCTGTTCCAGAAGAACGCGTTCCAGCCTGCGCATATCCGCGCCCGGAACAGCCTTATCCCCGAGGCTGATAATCGCAAGGGTCGACTTCTGTCCGGAGCGTACCAGATGACGTCTTTCCAAAGCAACAATATTCTGGAAAATATCAAAGGTACAGAAAAACGCACTCTGATTCGAATCTCCTTCACAGATCGCCCTAAAAACATCCGATATCCCAATATTCTTTTTTCTCAGTCCGGACGCCAGTGTATACAGCTGCTCCACACGACTGCCCGGGGATATGCGGAACTCTTCAAATATCTTTGCCAGGAAAGCTTCATTTATTTTCATTGACTCTTCCGGCTGTACAATAGCGATCAGAGCCTGCATCTGATAGATCGTAAACTCTTCTGCGGAAAAATCAATCCGGTAAGCCTGTTCACAGACACCCAGAATCCCCATCCAGTCTTCCTTTTTGTACAATAGTGGCAGAACCGTTTTGCATGCATCCAGATAAGATGCCCGGTAATACTGTCTTAACGTGATCACCCAGTCACTGTCGTTAGCAGGGAGAAGATCCCCTTTATACAGAGCAATCGCCTGAAGAAGCAGTTCCAGATGCTCCTCTTTGGACTTTTTCCTGGCTTCCAGACAGGCGGCTTCAAACTGTTCTGTATCCAGTTCCAGACAAATATCCGGATTCCAGCCATAGCATCCGGGAAATGTCTGCAGCAGATCGTCATATTCCGGATAGATATTCTTCAGAAGATTCCGAACTTTAAACAGCATATTCCGCAGCGCATTGGCAGGCGCCTGACTGCGCTCCGTCCAAAACGCTTCGATCAGTTCCTCAGAGGAAATGCTCCGATCATGGTTCACCACCAGATACTGCAGGAAAGACAAGGCTTTTCTGCCCGCCTTCAAAGCTGTTCCACGGTCCCCGGCTCTTCTGCCTTCCATATTTTCACACGAAAAAGAGCCAAGCAGCTCAAAATGCAAGATCTTCTTGTCTTCCTTCATCTTTCGTCTGTTGCACTGTTAATTTGTCCTGTCAACTCCAGTGCGCTCCTGATATATTCTTCTTTACATTACACAGTTTTTCCAAAAATTATGACGCAAAAAAAATTTTTCACGTCAATGTGCAGGATTTTTATATAATTATACATGTTTTGTATTGTTATTGCAATAGACGTCAGAAGAAATTCTGCTTGTGTTCCGTTAAGATACCATTTATAATAAAACCGATATTTTTCAGGGGGTATCCGACATGTATCAGAAGATCAAACGCATCCTGGCTCTACTTGCCGTTCTCATCATACTGCTGCTCTACCTTGTCACCTTCTTACTGTCTTTATCGCAAAATGAAAAGACAGGAGAACTTCTCATGGTCTCTCTCGTCGCTACGGTCGTGATCCCGGTACTGCTCTACCTCTATCTGTGGCTGTTCCGCCTGTTCGGAAAAAAAGAAGAAAAAGAATTATAAAGACTGGCAAATCCTTTTTCCTCCGCATATATTACACTATAAAATTTTGTGGAGGAAACAAGATTATGAAAAAATGGATCAGCCTGCTTCTAATCGGCGCTCTTGGTCTGATGACCGGATGCGGCAGCCAGAAGCCGGCAGCAAATCTGACACCTGTCACACTCAATGAGGTGGCGCATTCTATCTTCTATGCACCCCAATATGTAGCAATCGAAAACGGATATTTTGCAGAGGAGGGCATCGACCTGACGCTGGTGACTGGCTTCGGCGCCGACAAGGTCGCTACTGCCCTGGTATCCGGAGAAGCGGATATCGGCTTCATGGGAAGCGAATCTTCCATCTACATCTATCACCAGGACACCGAGGATCACCTCGTCAATTTCGCGCAGCTCACCCAGAGAGCAGGCAATTTCCTGGTCTCACGGGAACCTATGGATAATTTTACATGGGAAGACATTAAGGGCTCCTATGTTCTGGGCGGCCGAAAAGGCGGCATGCCGGAGATGGTCTTTGAATTTATCCTGAAGAAAAATAATATCGATCCGGCCGCTGACCTCTCCATTGACCAGAGCATCGATTTCGGCTCCACGGCTGCTGCTTTCACCGGCAATGATGCACAGTTCACGGTTGAGTTCGAACCATCTGCTACTGCTCTTGAAACAGAAGGGGTAGGCCATGTTGTTGCCTCTCTTGGAGAAGCCTCCGGTTATGTCCCCTACACTGCCTACAGCGTAAAGCAGAGCTATCTGAGCGAACATCCGGAAATCCTGCAGGCATTCACGAATGCCCTTCAGAAAGGCATGGACTATGTCCAGTCCCACACACCGGAAGAGATCGCCAAAGTCATTCAGCCTCAGTTTGAAGAAACCGACCTGGAGACGATCACGAAGATCGTAACCCGCTATTATGAACAGGATACCTGGAAGGATAACCTGATTTTTGAAAAAGAAAGCTTTGATCTTCTGCAGAATATTCTGGAAGAAGCCGGAGAGCTACCTGCATGGACCCCTTATGAGGACCTGGTAAATACGGAATTTGCGGAAAACGCTGCCAAGTAAACTTTTACAGATAAAAGAGTTTGCAAAAAATGCAGCCCCGGCTGTATGATAAGCAGCGCTGTGTGGATTGGAGCGGACAGTGAGTCGGTTTTGTCCGTCGCAAGCGGACGCCTGAGTCCGATTGAGACGGGCAAAGCCGATTTACTGTCCGATACACTCCATACGAGCGCTTATCATACAGCAGGGGCGCCTTTCCCGACACCCCCCCCTATATCCATTCCACTTTTTGATCAGTAGAACCAGGTGTTAAGATATTAAATCATGCACATCCATTACCAGTCTATACAGTCAACCGCTGCTTTTTCCGCTTCCAGACCTGCTACATAATGTCTGGTAAAGGTCTCAAATCCTGCCACATCTTCCGGATCCGGAGAGAGCGTCTCACCCGTGAGCGAGGTAAAGATACGCTGATCCAGATAGTCTTCCAGCTTTCCATCCTTCTTACCGTCTACCATATAAGCCGCCAGAAGCGCGATACCCCATGCGCCACCTTCGGATGCCGTTTCCAGAACCGCTACCGGTGTATTTACGGCTGCTGCCAGGTATTTCTGCATAACCTTCGGTGTCTTGAACAGACCGCCATGTCCCATGATCCGGTCCAGGGCAACACCCTCGTCCTTCAGCAGAATATCCATACCGAGTTTCACTGCACCCAGAGAAGTGTACAGGTTCGCACGCATGAAGTTCGCCAGATTAAACCGGCTGTCCGGAGTACGGACAAACATCGGCCGTCCTTCACTGATAAATGTGATACCCTCTCCGGAATAATAACCATATGCCAGAAGGCCGCCACAGTCTAAATCCCCGGACATGGAATGGGTATAGAGCTTTCCGAACAGAGTACCCATATCCACTTCCTGGCCCATAAGCTTACTGAATTCCTGGAACAGACCTACCCATGCATTCAGGTCAGAAGTACCATTGTTGGCATGTGCCATGGCGCACGGGAAACCGGACGGAGTCGTTACCATGTCAATCTCACGATAAACTTTGGAAAGCTGCTTTTCCAGTACAATCATAGCAAAGGTACTGGTTCCTGCGGACAGGTTACCAGTTCTCGGAGCCACGGAGTTGGTGGCAGTCATACCGGTGCCTGCATCACCCTCTGGTGGACACATCGGGATTCCGGCCTTTAAGTTTCCACTTTCATCAAGCAGAGCCGCACCTTCTGCGGTCAGGCATCCTGCGTCTTCTCCCGCGACCAGAACTTTCGGGAAAATTTCACGAAGCTTCAGGGAACAATCATGTTCTGCAAGCAGTGCGTCAAATTTCTGTACCATGGATTCATTATAATCAAGTGCATCGGAATCGATCGGGAACATGCCCGCTGCGTCGCCGATACCGATGACCTTCTGCCCGGTAAGTTTATAATGCATATATGCAGCCAGAGTAAAGACAGAATCTATATTTTTTACATGCTCTTCCTTATCCAGTATCCGCTGATACAGATGAGCTGCAGACCAGCGCAGAGGCATGTTAAACTGCAGAAGTTCCGTAAGTTCATCTGCCGCTGCGGTCGTATTGGTATTACGCCAGGTCTGGAAACGGGCAATCTGCCTGTCATCCTTATCCAGTGCAATATAACCATGCATCATGGCACTGATCCCGATAGCCCCGATAACCGTGAGCGTGATCCCATATTTCTCCTCTACTTCTTTACGAAGGCTTGTATAGCAGGAACGAAGGCCTGCATCTACATCCTCCAGATCATAGGTCCAGACGCCGTCTACCAGCTTGTTCTCCCACTCATGGCCGCCGGTCGCCAGCACGTTTCCATCGTAATCAATCAATACGCCTTTGATCCTGGTGGAACCGAATTCAATACCCAGGGCTGTTTTGCCCTGCTCAATCAACATTTTTGCATTTTCTGTACTCATATTATTTACTCCTGTTCTATCATAAAATGATATACTAACCCATATTTAGGATATCTGTTTTTTCTTCATCTGTCCAGACCCAAACATGTACAATATTTCATTCCTCGAATTGTGCAAATTCCACAATAGTTATTTCATTTTATAAAAATGCGTCATGTGGTTTTTAATACCATTTCTCTTGACATTCATATATGCATGCTTTATAATTATTTTGATAATCAAACTAAATACAGAGATTCTTCCAGAAAGGTACAAAGATGAACAGACAAAGATTATATATTGGAAATAAAACGGCAAAGCTTCCACTGATCCAGGGCGGCATGGGGGTCGGCGTCAGCCTCTCCGGGCTGGCCGGAGCCGTCGCCAGAGAGGGCGGCATTGGCATCATCTCCACCGCGCAGATCGGTTTTCGGGAACCGGACTTTTCAACGGATTCCAAAAAGGCAAACCTGCGCGCCATGGTCACCGAACTTCAAAAGGCCAGAGCGCTTGCCACAGGACCGGATGGCACTTGTGAAGGGCTTCTTGGCTACAACATCATGGTCGCCACCAGAGATTATAGTGACTATGCACGCACCGCCGCAAAAGCCGGAGCAGATGTTATCATCTCCGGGGCCGGACTCCCGGTGGATCTGCCTGCATATGTAGAAGGAACTGATACAAAGATCGCTCCCATCGTATCCTCAGAAAAAGCTACCCGCATCATTCTGAAAATGTGGGACCGGCGATACCATCGCACTGCTGATTTTCTCGTGATCGAAGGTGCTCATGCCGGCGGGCATCTGGGATTTTCCCGCGAGGATCTTACCCATCTATATGAAGACAACTTTGATTCTGATTATGATAACGAAATCCGGAAGATCATCGCCTGTGCAAAGAACTATGAAGAAAAATACGGAGTCTCCATTCCGGTCATCGTCGCCGGCGGTATCCTGAATGCGTCCCAGGTTCAGCATATGTTGTCTCTGGGAGCGGACGGAGTCCAGGTGGCGACACCTTTTGTCACGACAGAAGAATGCGACGCCGCGCGTGCTTTTAAACAGGCATATGTCGACGCCCGGGCAGAGGATATCGAGATCGTCACAAGTCCTGTGGGCATGCCTGCCCGCGCCATCCGCAATCCATTCCTGGATCAGATGAAAAAAGGCAGCGAAAACATCACCAGATGTTATCGCTGTCTTGAGAAATGCAGTCCGAAGACTGCCCCTTACTGTATCACCCAGGCACTGATCCGCGCCGTGGAAGGCGACGTGGAAAACGGACTGATATTCTGCGGGGACAATGTCCAATATCTGACCGAAATCACGACAGTGAGGGAAGTGATACAGGCACTGTTTGCATAAAACATCCTTATTGAACCGCTAATTTCCATAAGGTGTACTTTTTTATCATCAAAACTTCTAACAGACTTTCTGTGCAGTTTTCAAATGCCAGGAATCTATCATATGTTGTATCCGAACGCTCACCCTTTCAGCTCCTGCAGATGCTGCTTCAGTTCCACCATCTGGTCACGCAGCATGGCCGCTGCCTCGAAGTTCAGCTCTGCAGCCGCCTTCTTCATCTTTTTCTGAATATCTCCGATCAACTTCTCCAGCTCCTTTGCGCTCATGGACTCCGGATCTTTTTCGAACCGGAGTTCTTCCTGCGCCACTTCTTTGGAGATGCGGATCAGGTCACGCACAGCGTTGTGAATCGTCTTATTAGTGATCCCATGTTCTTCGTTGTATGCCTGCTGAATCTCCCGTCTTCGATTCGTCTCTTCAATGGCAAGCCGCATGGAATCGGTCATATTATCCGCATACATAATCACATGACCTTCGCTGTTGCGGGCCGCGCGGCCAATGGTCTGGATCAGGGAAGTCTCCGAACGCAGAAATCCTTCCTTGTCTGCGTCCAGGATCGCCACCAGTGTGATTTCCGGAATATCCAGACCTTCCCGGAGCAGATTGATACCCACCAACACGTCAAAGACATCCAGACGCATATCCCGAATGATCTCCGTTCGCTCCAGAGTATCCACATCTGAATGCAGATACCGGACCCGGATGCCAAGTTCTTTCATGTAATCCGTCAGATCTTCTGCCATCCGTTTGGTCAACGTCGTGATCAGTACTTTATGATGGTTTCCTACCTCTTTATTAATCTCCCCGATCAGGTCGTCGATCTGCCCTTCCACCGGACGCACAGACACCTCCGGATCAAGAAGTCCGGTAGGCCGGATGATCTGCTCGGTCCGAAACAATTCATGGTCTGCCTCGTACTCCCCGGGCGTCGCAGACACAAACAGCATCTGGTTGATCTTACTCTCGAATTCATCAAAGCTCAGGGGACGGTTATCTTTTGCAGACGGCAGTCGGAATCCATAATCCACCAGCGTCCCTTTCCGGCTCTGATCCCCGAAATACATCCCCCGGATCTGCGGAATGGTTTTATGGGACTCATCAATGATGATTAGAAGATCATCCGGAAAATAATCGATCAGTGTATGGGGCGGCGTCCCCGGCGCCAGACCTGCCAGATGTCTGGAATAATTCTCAATGCCGGAACAGAATCCGGTCTCCTTCAACATCTCAATATCAAAGTTGGTCCTCTCAGCAATCCGCTGCGCCTCGATCAGCTTGTCCTCGCTCTTAAAATAACGGACCCGCTCTTCCATTTCTTCCTCAATATCCCGGGCAGCTTCCCGAATCTTTTCCATCGGTACTACATAGTGAGAAGCAGGGAAGATGGCCACATGATTCAGCTCGCTCTTGATATCCCCGGTCAGCACATCGATCTCCAGAAGACGCTCGATCTCATCTCCGAAAAATTCTACCCGGACAGCCGTGTCAGAAGATTCCGCCGGAAAGATCTCCACTACATCTCCCCGCGCCCGAAAGGTTCCGCGCTTAAAATCCATCTCATTTCGGTCATACTGGATATCGATCAGCTTTCGTATCATCTCATCCCGGTCGCGCTCCATGCCCGGACGCAGAGAGAGCACCATATTCTTATAATCCACCGGCGAGCCTAGCCCATAGATACAAGAAACACTGGCCACAATGACCACATCTCGGCGTTCCGCCAGAGCGGATGTGGCAGACAGACGCAGCTTATCGATCTCGTCATTGATCGATGAGTCTTTGGCGATATAGGTATCGCTGGACGGCACATATGCTTCCGGCTGATAGTAATCGTAGTAGGAGACAAAGTACTCGACTGCATTTTCAGGGAAAAATTCCTTGAATTCTCCATACAGCTGTGCAGCAAGGGTCTTATTGTGCGCAATCACCAAGGTCGGCCTGTTTAACTGCTGGATGACATTTGCCATGGTAAAGGTCTTGCCAGAACCCGTAACACCCAGCAAAGTCTGGAACTGGTTGCCTTCTTCGAAACCTTTAACAAGGGCTTCGATCGCCTGCGGCTGGTCGCCGGTAGGCTTGTATTCTGATACTAATTCAAAATGATCCATATAATCTCCTTGTGAGCTATTTCCATTTTGGAAAACGAACTCATAATCTCTTCCAAGAATTCGCTACACATATGTAGCGGATTCGTTTTTCAACTAACGTTCATCTATTTTAAAACTTCTAATTCGGAATTAAAAATATTACTTCTACTTTTTATAGAATGATATCCTTAATCACTTCAACTATTTCAATATCAAATTCATCTTTTTGAAACTCCGAAATGATTTTAGATACAGATAAATTCAAAGAAAACTTCTGTTTGAACCAATTATTCAAACATCTAATGAATTCTTTTCCTCCAACTAATGCCAACTTATTTTCTAAATTTATCCACATATCCTTCATATATCTTCTAGTTTCAGCATTTGCAGTACTTATATCTATTTTTCTATATTTCAAAATATGCTCTGCATATTGATCGAACACGCGATCCTCATATGTATCAACAAGTTCTTCAAGTTCTGATAAAAAGACTCCATATTTTTCTTTTGATTGATGAGATAAACGAAATAACACCTGCGGTTCTAAAATATAATTTTCTAATTCTTTCCGTTTCCAGATATGCAAGTCCAAATAATTATCATGTGCTTCTTCATACTTTTTCTCTAACATATCTTTTGGATAATAATCACTATCTAGTATGCAAAAACATTTTATCATCCCTTTTGTCTCTTCATAAAATAATTTTGAAGTTCCAAATGCTTCTCTCAAATTTTGGAAACCATTCAATGATACATGTGGCAATGTTTCTAACGAATTCACATGATCCCCCAATATTACCTCTGCTATCTTTGTCATAATTTTTAAATCTTTTCCCTCAACGAAAAGACATTTCTTGGCATCACCCAATCGTATCAACGCTAAATTACTAACTGTTCCTATATCATCAATAATTTTTTGAACAGCACACAGATCTGTTGCATATTTCATTTTTCTATTCTTTTTATCTATCATTATAATATCTTTAGAATCTAATTCTGAAATAATTTCTATTGAGTGAGTTGCTATTATCACTTGAGGATATCTTCTTTTTACAAGTCTAATTAATTTTCTTTGAAGATCCGGATGCATATATACATCTGGCTCATCTAAAATAACAGTTTCATTTTCTTTTGTTCTTGCCAAAAACCACATAATTTGTAACCACATCTGCAAACCGCTTCCCATCAAACCAATTTCAGCATAAAAATCAGTATCACATATATATAAGGCTAATATATCTGAAATTGGCTCATATTCTATTGTATTTATTCGTAGCCCACTCCAAGTATTTTCTACCAGTTCGACAAAATCATCCCAATAATCCGATTTATAGTTGTATACTTCATTTCTAAAATGCCTAGAGGATAAATATGTTTCTTTATCCTTATCAACAGTTTCTATTGCAAGTCTTTTTTCGTTTTCCTTTATTAATCCTATCTGAGGAAGAATCGAGACACTAAATCCAATAGATTTTAGAGCTGTTGCTTTATTTCTAACACATTTTCCATTTTGGTCATATAATACTGCATATGCATATGATTTATTTGCATAAATATAAATTTTTATATTATTATCAAAAAAAGCCTGTATTTGAGCATTTACATCTTCATATCTATATACCACTCCCCGCAGATCAATTTTCAGCCTTTCTACCTCCAGGCGAAAACCTTGTTCTCGTAGAGGACGCTCAAACTCTTTTGGCAAATCTTTATACGTTGTATGAGTACATTTTCGTACCGACATTGCTACCATTCTTAATGCCTCAATTAAAGAAGATTTTCCTGCATTATTCCTACCCACTATAGCAGCAATATTTTTGAACTGAATCGTCGTATTTTCAAAACATCGGTAATTTATTAAATGTATACTTTTTATCATTTTGCATCCTTTCCTCTAGGTTTATGTAAATTTTTCATTCCGTTTACATACAGATCCTATAAAAGTCCTTACAGTCCTCTCTTTAGTTGTTTCTATTTCGTAGAAGTTCTGTCCAAATCAACTATAAAAAGGCTTCTATCATCTCTTCTAAGGGTTCATTATGTATTGAATTCTCGGATAGAAATTCTTCTACTTTTGTATGAAAATCACAAAATATTTTCTCTTACCATCTTTCTCTATTCCCCTTTCAAATATCTCTCTACTTCCCGATCAAATTCCGAAATATACTTTTTATCTTGTTTTACACGAAATGCCTCATATTCCCTTTCCGCTTTTTTCATAGCAGCTTCATGTGATATTATCCCCTATCCAGCCAGCACTTCCTATCGATTATTCACCAAAAACTGATTCGTTTGTTTCACCCAGTCAGTCATACATACTCATTAAAATCTCGTCTTCTGCCATCAACTCAGCATAATCAATGAACATTGTCACTAGTGTACTGTATCATTGATAAATAGCTAAATTTCACTAGTTTGCCAAGCCGTTTCATGGTATACTAAAAGAAACCTTCTTTTGCTTCTCCTTCTGTTTTAAAACTCTGGTAAGAACTTTTTTATCTTACCACAAATCCCTAAATTTGTATAGATGGAAATCGAACTTTTGTTCCCTTTTAATTTCCACCCTCTCCTGCGATGAACCTCACCAAGCCTAAATATCAGGGGACTCGGATATAGGAAAAAACACTTTCTTCACTTATGTAAAAAATAAGAAAATGTGATGTGACATCCTCTGAATTATTAACATCTGAAAATGCCGATAGATATGATTATAATATTCATTTAAAGAAAAAGCGACTTGAATTTTTATGACAATAACCTTTTAAACAATATCCAAAACGAAAAATGGATGGGGCAGGACTCGAACCTGCGGTGTTTCTTTGTGACGGATTTACAGTCCGCTGCCCTCGCCACTAGGCATACCCATCCATGGGGTGACCAGGGGGAATCGGTCTTCGCTCCGCTTCGGTCGGCGCAGAGCAGATGTCCCCCGGACATCTTGCGCCCCCGTAAGCAGAGCCACAATCTGCCGGACTACCACTATCCTATGGCCACAGTAGCTCCTGCGGGACTCGAACCCATCATCTCCGGCTTGAGAGGCCGGTGTCCTAACCTTTAGACTAAGGAGCCTCAATGATCCCCATGGGACTTGAACCCAATACCTCCGGCTTGAAAGCCGGTGTCCTGACCTTTAGACCAGGGGACCTTACTGCAGGCATTTCCGCCTGCTATTTTAATATTTCTTTTTCCGTTTCATGCGCTGATCTGTATCTGTGCTGCTGTATCAGTAACCAGAATGTCATCCACTCGTACCTGCAGGACTGCCGCCAGCACTACCAGATTGTCTATGGTCGGCAGTGCCACGCCCTGTTGCCACTTGTATATGGCCTGCGGTGTAGCAAAACCAAAAATATCCTGCAGATCCCTTACGGACAGATCTGCCTGCTTCCGCAGTCTGTTGATATTCTGTCCTGTTGCTGTCATATCTATGGTTGGCAGATTCACCATATCTTTCACCTCCTGTTATCAAAATCAATATCCAGGCGGTAATGCTCCATATGGGGTGCTGTGGTCCGGTGGACCACGCTCAGCACGGACCGGAACGAAGTGGAGACCTCGAACCCATGGTCACTCGATTAAAAGTCGAGTGCTCTTCCAGCTGCGCTAATGGAGCATAAAAAATACCGCCTACCTCATACAAGATAAGCGGTACATAAATCCATGTTCTGTTTCCCGTCAGGCATCCGTACAAAATCTGCCATCCAGGTATTACACAGTTTTTCGCCTTTTTCTTACCTTACATGAGCGCATCTTAACCAGACTCTGTTCTTTTTCTTTACTGAACAGTGCCTCATAATGTTCGCTATGCAGATAATATGCGAAAGCCTTCGCATCGAAATTAACTGTTGCCATGATCGTTTCCTTTCTGGACTCATTCGGTCCGCTTTTTTCTTAACTGTAATCACTATAACACCAATTCACAGATTTGTCATTATACTGGTAATATAATTTGTGGTTAATCACTCTCTAACAGAATCTATTATTAAAAAGCAAAAATCCAAAACCACATTTTATAGCCGACCTCAGATTTTTATAATCAAATGGTCACAATTCTATTTTTTCTTGCG
>CAMWMT010000040.1 GCA_947175375.1 uncultured Clostridiaceae bacterium
AAAAGAATGAGTATTACTTAAAAGAAATTCTATCACATGGTGTTAAAGGACATATTTTCATATTTGGAAGGCAGTTGCAAAGAGAATATTTTAGAAGAAAAGATGATTGGTTTGGCGGAATGCTTACTAAATCGGTTGTTCGTAACAGAGAGGACTTTGAAATTATTGAGTCCGGTAAAAATGGTTTTCCACCGAATATATAACAAAATAGAATACCTCCAAAAAGCCGAAAATATGGACAAAATCTCCGATTTGCCGTATAATTTTTAATGTTGAAAATCCCGGAAAATATTCCGGATGTTGCAAGTTCCGAAAGGATTCATAGAGAAACCGGTGCAAATCCGGTACGGTCCAGCCACTGTGACAGGGAGTCCGTGCAGAAGATGCCACTGACGAAAGTTGGGAAGGCCTGCAGGGATGATGATCTGGAGTCAGGAGAACTGCTTGCAATGGATAAGTGTGTCTTACGGCAGATAAGAACTCTTAAATAACTGCGCCAGTAAAAGCTCCGGGAATTTGTTTCCGGTTTCAGTTGACGTGCATAAAGAGCGAGACAGCCTGTAAGACCACGGGCTGTTCTTTTTCATGCACAGGTCCGCATACGGAAATTTGCTGCTGGCGCAGCATGCGGACCGTGCGGCGAGTAGGGAGATATTCTTCCCTACTCGATTACACTAAAGGAGAAGAGATGGAGTTAAAACAGTTGCAGTATTTTGTGGTCAGTGTGGACAGCGGACGCATAAATAAGGCTTCCGAGCTACTGTACACCTCCCAGCCTCATGTCAGCAAGATGGTCAAGTCTCTGGAGACGGAACTGCAGGTGGAGCTTCTGAAGCGGAAGGCCAGAGGAGTAGAAGTTACAAAGGCAGGCAGAAAGGTGTATGAATATGCGTGCCGGGTTCTTATGGAAGCAGGCAAGATCCAGGATGTCCAGGAAGAGGGCGATGTTAGTACCTTATGTATTGCAGCAAATTCCAGCGATCGTCTAGCCCGTTTGTTCCAGAACTTCTACACGGATCAGATGCAGTCCCGGATTCACGCCCGGTATACAGAGTGCGGTACGGAGGAGATCTTCCGGCTTGTACACCGGCATACGGCGGAACTTGGCTTTGTCTATGTGGATGAAAAGCAGATGACTGCATTCCGGAAGATGCTGGAGTATCGGCATCTGGTATTTGAAGAGATCGGGAGGACGCAGCCGCAGCTTTTTGTGGGTCCGAAAAGTCCGCTGTACAAGACATCGTCTGTGACGATAAAGGAACTCCGAGATCTGGATTATGTGCAGATGCAGGATGAACAGGATACTCTGAGCATACAGCTTCTTCAGAGGAGAGAGGACTATCAGTATCACAGGCGTCGCGGGCGGGTGCTGACGACCAGTAGCAGGCACCTTCTGGTACAGATGATCGCGGATACGAAGCTGTGCAGCATCAGCTGCGGACTCTGCCCGGCGCTGATCGGTTGTGAGACGCTTCATGGAATCTCGATTCGGGGCACAAAAGGGAGCATCCGGTTTGGATTTGTACAGCGGAAGCGGGACGGCATCTCTCCGGAGGGGGAACAGTTTACGGAATATGTAAAAAAACATTTTGATGATGACAGGGATGATTCAAAAAAATTGTTGATTGAAAATTAATAAAGGAAGGAAGAGGATAAAATGAAAAAGATTCAGAAATGTACTGCATTGATGCTGTCGTGCCTGCTGGCTGCCGGCGCCATGGCCGGCTGCGGCGGGTCAGGAAACGAGGCTCCTGCCGCACAGACTTCTGGGGAGACTGCAACCAATCGGGAAGGAGAAGTGAATCAGGAAGCCTATCAGGGAGAACAGGATACTTCCGGTGGGCGTACCATGAACTTCGGGATTCAGAACTATGGCGGCGGCGGAATCGATCCAGCCAGCGAAATCAACTGTGCCTGGAACGTCTCCCGTTATGGAGTGGGAGAATGTCTGTTCCGGTTTGACAATTCTATGAATGTGGTTAACTGGCTCTGTGACGAGTATACGGTCAATGATGAGCATACGGAATGGGTGTTCCATATCCGGGATGGCGTAAAGTTCTCGGACGGCTGCGATCTGACTGCAGAGGCAGTAAAAGCCAGTTTCGAGCGTTTGTTTGAGGCAGGTCCTGCAGGATCCTCTGCCCCACAGAAATATCTGGAGGAGGAAGCAGAGATCACGGCAGATGATGCATCGGGCAGTGTGACAGTAAAAACAGTTACTCCTTATGTGGATCTGACGAAAAATCTGGCGTACCCCGTTATGGTCATCCTGGATGCGGAGCATACCACGGACTATACACACGCGGCGATCGGTACTGGTCCCTATGTAGCAACCAATTTCCGGGAGGAAGTGGGCTACACCATGGTTGCCAATGAGTATTACTGGGGCGGAGAGGTGCCCTTTGAATCCATTGAGCTGATGTACATGGGTGACGCCTCCGCCAAAGCCATGGCACTGCAGTCCGGTCAGCTGGACCTGGCTGAAAATGTAACCAATATCAGCGATCTGCGCGACCTGCAGGCAGACCCCAGCTTTACAGTCACAATTGCAAACGGTGTCCGTACCGGCTTGGCTCATATGAATATGTCCGAAGGAAAACTTCTGTCCAACAAGACGCTGCGGGAGGCGGTCCTGATGGCTCTGGACGATAACACCATGTGCTCCGTTACGGTCGGCGGCTTGTACACCTCCGGATATTCGGTACTGCCCTCCAACCTGGATTACGGCTATGAAAATCTGACAGACCCAGATCCTTATGATCCCGAAGCTGCCATGAAATTGCTGGACGAGGCGGGAATCGTTGATACCAATGGCGACGGCATCCGTGAACTGAACGGCCAGGAAGTGGTCCTGCACTATGTTACCTATCCCAACCGCTGCCTGAATGATTTTGCAGAAGCCATCCAGACGCAGCTGTCCGATATCGGTATCGGCGTTGACCTGGAGATCGGTGATTCTGCTCGCCAGTGGGACAGCTACCAGTCCGGCGATTATGATCTGAACGGTTCCAACTGGACTACCGTGGGAACCGGTGATCCTACGGAATATCTGGCAGCATGGTGTTCTACCTCCGGCGCTGATTACTGCGGTTATAAGAATGAGGAATATGATGACCTGTATAATGAGCTGGCAGTCACCTTTGACAACGACGCCCGCCGTGAGATCATTCAGAAAATGCAGCAGATCCTTCTGGATGACGCAGTTGCAGTGGTTCATGGCTACTATAACAGCTCTATGATCTCCAGGAATGCGACGGTCGGCGGCGCTGCTATCAATACGGCTGATTACTACTGGATCACTACGGATATGTATCCGTTGTCTGAAGGAAATCAGTAAAAGAGGAGGAATTCCTTTGAATGCAAAACAACTTGGAAAACGACTGTTCCAGATCGTTCTTGTAGCGGTGGGCATCAGCTTTCTGACGTTTTTGATTACTTATCTGGCGCCCGGCGATCCCGTACGCACCATGTTTGCGGCCACGGGTACCATGCCGAGCGAGGAGCTGATTCAGGAGACCAGGGAAACCATGGGGCTGAACCGTCCGCTGCTGGTACAGTATTTTGACTGGCTGTGCGGATGCCTGAAAGGAGACTTTGGTACTTCCTATGCTTACCATAAACCGGTTGCCACCCTGCTTATGGACCGTCTCTGGCCCACCTTAAAGCTTTCAATCTCATCCATGTTCCTGATGCTTCTGGTGGCAGTCCCCATAGGTATGGCTCAGGCAACCCATAAGAACAGTATCGTGGATTATGCCCTTCGCGGCGTCACGTTCTTTGGCGTGTCCATGCCGAACTTCTGGGTGGGGCTACTTTTGATGCTGGTATTCTGCGTCAGGCTCCAGCTTCTGCCTGTGGCTTCTTTTGGAGGCGATTTAAAGAGTCTGATTCTGCCGTCTGTTACGCTGGCGTTCGCCATGTCAGCCAAGTATACACGTCAGGTTCGTACGGCGATCTTGGAAGAACTGAACCAGGATTATGTCACCGGCGCAAGAGCCAGAGGGGTAAAAGAATGGCAAATCTTGTGGTTGAATGTATTTCCTAATTCCCTACTGCCCTTGATCACCATGCTGGGCTTGTCCCTGGGCTCTCTGCTCGGCGGTACTGCCGTGGTGGAGGTGATCTTCTCTTATCCGGGTATGGGGAGCCTGGCGGTGGCGGCGATTACTGCTTACGACTATCCCCTGATTCAGGGTTATGTCCTGTGGATCTCCTTGATCTATATGCTGGTCAACCTGGCTGTGGATATTTCCTACAACTATGTGGACCCCAGAATGAGAGAAAAGAGGTAGCGGATATGAAATTCAAAAGCTTTGTGAAGAAAAATAAATTCTTCTGTCTCTTTGCGGCGCTTGCTTTCCTGATCATTCTGGCGGCTGTTTTCGCGCCTGTGATCACCGGCGGCGTGGATCCCGCGGCTTCTGTGCTGAAGGACGCTCTGCAGGCTCCCAGCACGGCACATATTTTTGGTACAGATAAGCTGGGTCGTGATATCTTTACCCGCGTCATTTACGGTGCCCGTACCAGCCTGGCCGCGGCTTTTTCCGTTGTATTTATCATCTTTGCGCTGGGTACGGTGCTGGGTGTTCTGGCGGGTTACTTCAGAGGCTGGGTGGATACTGTGATCATGCGCATTGCCGATATGATGGTATCCTTTCCCGGTATGGTCTTCGCCATGGCGATCGCCGGTATCCTGGGTGCCAGTATCCGGAATGCCGTTATTGCCGTGGCACTGGTAAGCTGGACAAAATACGCCCGTCTTGCAAGGAGCCTGGTCCTGAAGATACGGAACAGGGACTATGTAGCGGCTGCTGTAGTCACCGGTTCCAAAACTCCTTATATTCTGATCAGGTACATGGTTCCCAATGTGATCCCTACGCTGGTCATCACAGCGGCTACGGACATCGGCGGCATGATGCTGGAGCTGGCGGGTCTTTCCTTCCTGGGCTTCGGCGCAAAGGCGCCCAATCCGGAATGGGGGCTGATGCTGAACGAGGGCAGGCCGTTTATCCAGAGCGCTCCCTGGATGATGATCTATCCAGGCGCCGCGATCTTTGTCGTTGTTGTTGTATTTAACCTGCTGGGTGACGCGCTCAGGGATGTCCTGGATGTCAGAGATGAGTAAAACGGCATCCACTGTGAATAAGGAGGAATCTATGTTAGAGATAAAAAATGTTACGATCTCCTATCAGGACCGTCCCACCGTCAAAGATTTCAGCATGTCCCTGAAGGAGAAGGAGATCGCCTCCCTGGTTGGCGAGTCCGGTTCCGGCAAGACGACAGTCATCCGCGCGGTGCTGGGGCTTCTGGCAGGCGGCGGCAGGGTGACGGAGGGCGATATCCTGTTTGAAGGAACCTCTCTTCTGAAAAATACACCGGACCAGTGGCGAAGGCTGCGGGGGACGGATATCTCGATGATCTTCCAGGATTCCGGCGCGATGCTGAATCCCATTCGGAAGATCGGGGACGTGTTTGTGGAATATATCCGTACCCATGAAAACATGAGCAAAGGAGAAGCCTGGAAGAAAGGGGTGGAGATGCTGGAACGCATGCGCCTGCCAAGCGGCGATAATATTATGCGTTCTTATCCCTTTCAGCTTTCCGGCGGTATGCGACAGCGTGTCGGCATTGCCATGGCAATGACCTTTCAGCCGAAGCTTCTGCTGGCGGATGAGCCAACCTCGGCTCTGGATGTGACGACCCAGGCACAGATTGTCCGTCAGATGATGGAGCTGAGAGACGAATATGGAACCAGTATCATTATCGTTACCCACAATCTGGGCGTTGCCGCCTATATGTCCGACTGGATCATTGTGATGAAGGATGGCAGGATCTCCGACAGCGGCGATCGGGATGCGATCCTGAACGGGAACCACAATGATTACACAAGAAAACTTCTGGAAGCGGTTCCTTCCCTGGGAGGTGAGCGTTATGTTTGATGAAAAAGATATGATTCTGGAGGCAAAGCATGTGACCCGCCGCTTTCCTGCTTCCGGCGGCAGGGAGCTGACGGCATGCCAGGATATTAATCTGAAATTTTATAGGGGAAAGACACTGGGTCTGATCGGGGAATCCGGCTGTGGCAAATCCACGTTCATGCGTTTTCTGGTTCGCCTGGACGTCCCTACGGAAGGGGAGATCCTTTTTAAGGGAAAAGACCTGACGAAGCTGAAGGGAGAAGAACTGCGTCAGACCAGACAGTATATCCAGATGGTCTTTCAGGATCCCAGCGGTTCCTTCAACCCGAAGATGAAAATACGCGACATCATCTGTGAGCCGCTTCTGAACTTTGGGAGGATAAAACCTTCTGAGAAAGACGTCGTAGCCCGTAAATTTCTGGAAGCGGTGGAGCTGCCCGGTGATTTTGCCGACCGGTATCCCCATAATATGTCTGGTGGACAGCGGCAAAGGATTGCCATTGCTCGGGCAATTGCCCTGGAGCCGGAGCTGATCATTATGGACGAAGCTACCTGCGCGCTGGACGTATCTGTACAGAAGACGATCATCGAACTGGTCTGCCGGTTACAGAAAGAGAAAAAGATTGCCATCGGTTTTATCGCCCATGACCTTGGTCTGATCCAGGCCTTTGCCCATCAGATCGCGGTCATGTATCTGGGTACGATTGTGGAGATTCTTCCCGGCGAGGATGTGGATAAGGCGCAGCATCCCTATACAAAAGCTTTATTAAGCGCTGTCTTCGATATGAATATGGATTTCACAAAAAAGATCGAGAGTATTGACAGTGAGATCCCCAGCCCTCTGGACGTGCCTTCCGGATGCCCCTTCCAAACCCGCTGCGATCACTGCATGGAACGGTGCAGGCAGGAGCGTCCGGCTCTGACAGAAATAAAACCGGGACATGAAGTGGCATGCCATATCTTTGGGAGGGAGGAATAAAAAACGTGAAAAAGTTCATTTTTATACTGACAGCGGCGGCGCTGATGCTCTGCATGGGTGGCTGCGGGACAACTGCGCCCGAAACAGGTGGACAGAAGGAAGAGAACAGTACGGCAGAAAGTAGTACGTCCGTACATAAGATCGGGGTGGCTGTCTACAATGTGTTCGATGACGAAGTGATCGCGTTTCGTGATTATCTGACCGGATATATCAAAGAATGCTTCCCGGAAGTCGAATTCTGCTATACGGATTCCATACGAAGTGAGGAAGATGAGATGCAGTTTCTTGAGGATGCCTGCGCAGAGGGTGCGGAAGGGATCATGTCCTTTATCACCTATAACCTTCCCAGAGAAGTGGCATATTGTGAGTCCCAGGGGGTCTACTATATGCTGGCTTCCGGTACGGTGTCTGAAGAGGACTATGAGGCTGTGGCGGACAATCCGTATTTCCTCGGTGTGACAGGGCCCGGCAGCGAGATCGAGCGGCAGGCTGGTTCAGACATGGCGGAATATTTCATCAGTGAGATGGAAGGAGATTCGTATATTCTGTTCACTGGCGGCGCGTCCATTGGAAATGAGATGCACCATCTCCGGTCCATTGGGGCTCTGGAGGTGTTTGAGGAGCATTTCGGAGATCTTGGAGCCAGTGTCGAAGAGCTGGCAGTGACCAAAGAACCGGTTCGGCTGGCACCCGGTGGGATCCGTTTGACGATCTATCCGGGTTATACTTCGAGGGAAGAGGTGGCAAAAGCTGTTACAGAGGAGTTGGAGAACAATGACTATGATTTTGCATTGTCCATGTTTTCCATGTACAGCGTAGTGGATGTTTTTCGAAAGGAAGACATAAGGCAGGGCGTGGTGGACTGTTACAGCATGACCAACAAAAATCTGTTTGCGGATGGGACCCTGTGTTATGTTGCGGGAAAATACAGCTCGACCATCGGGCCTTCTTTTGCAGCCATGTACAATGCGGTCACCGGATACGCGGAGGAGTTCCGCGAAGACGGCAGGGCATTTCAGATGACCCAGGGGTACTGGGTTTCCAAAAGTGAAGAGGAATACAATGCCAAGTTTGCGCTGGCGACAGGGATCTATGTGAATGCTTATAATTATGAGGATCTTGGCTCGGTCATGAAGGTATACGATGAGACTGCCGGCTTTGAACGGCTGAAAGCGCTTACGGAGGCATGGATCTATGAAGAGGCAGAGGCAAGAAGGGCAGAGTAAAAGAGAGAAGGAGGACATTATCATGCACGACCATAAACATAGTCATGACCACGATCATACTCACGACCATGACCATGAGGAAAATTGTGGCTGCGGCCACGATCATGGACGTGAACATCATCATGAACATGATCATCACCATGATGATGGCTGTGGATGCGGCGATGAACATAATCACAATCATGAACATAATCACAAACACGATCATGAGCACGAACACTGTCATGAACACGAGGATGATTGCGGTTGTGGACATGACCATGAACATCATCACGATCATGGCTACGAGGATAGCTGCGGTTGTGGTCATGACCATGATCATCACGACCACGATCATGAGGACGGCTGCGGGTGCGGACACGACCATGGCCCGCGGGACGAGTCCACACGTTCCCATACCCATTTTGTGACGGAACATCATCATACGGAAGGCCATCCGGACGACTGCGACTGCGCGGTCTGCAATCCTCATGTGGAATACTGTGATGTATGCGGGGAATCGCTGGCGAAATGCACCTGTGTCATGCCAGATGAGAAGATGGAAAAGCGGGTCTATATTCTGGAGGGCCTGGACTGTGCCAACTGTGCAGCGAAGGTAGAGGCGAAGATCCGCCAGATGCCGGAGGTGGAGTATGCTTCTGTGGCATATGCCACTAAACAGCTGCGCGTATCGGCTCCTGACCATACCGGTCTGATGGAGAAGATGCAGGCGGTCATTGATTCCATTGAGGACGGCATTACGCTGGTGCCCAGAAACCGGAGAACCAACACAACGATCTCAAAGACAAAAGTCTACGTGCTGGAAGGTCTGGATTGTCCGAACTGCGCGGCAAAAATCGAGCGTAAGATTCGGACCATGGATGGTGTGGATGATGTTTCCATCACCTATGCCAACAAACAGATGCGCCTTTCCGCAGGACGCCCGGATGTCCTGATCCCTTCCATTCAGAAAGCAATCGATGCCATGGAAGACGGCATTACGGTGATTCCGAAGGAAGAGATCAAAAAAGAAAATAAAAAAGAAGAAAAGAAGTCTGCGATTCCGGAGAAATACCAGCCGCTGGTCACGATCGGAGCGGGCGCGGTCCTGTTCCTGATCGGCTTTGGAGCAATTCATATCGGAGGACTGGAAGAGTCGGATATGCGGCTTCTTCCCCTGTTCATCCTGTCCTATCTGATCCTGGGAGGGAAGGTTCTTGTGACTGCCGGAAGAAACATGAAAAAAGGACAGGTATTTGATGAGAATTTCCTGATGTGCATTGCAACACTGGGAGCTTTTGCCATCCGTGAATTTCCGGAGGCAGTAGGTGTTATGCTGTTCTATCGAATCGGTGAATATTTTGAAGACCGTGCGACAGAACAGAGCCGTTCGCAGATCATGGATGCGGTGGATCTTCGTCCGGAGGTCGTCAACCTGGTGGTCGGGGACGAAGTGCGTGTGATGGATGCGGAGGAAGCAGTTGTCGGCGATATCGTTCTGGTTCGTCCGGGCGACCGGGTGCCGCTGGACGGTGTGGTGATCGATGGAGAGACCCGTCTGGATACGTCAGCCATCACAGGTGAGCCGGTTCCGGTAAAAGCAGGTGTCGGCGATCTGGTAAGCTCCGGCTGTGTCAATACCTCCGGGCAGATCAAGATCCGCGTGGAAAAGGTATTGGAAGAATCCATGGTCACCCGTATCCTGGATTCTGTGGAAAATGCGGCGGCGAGCAAGCCGAATATCGATAAATTTATCACTCGTTTTGCCAGGGTATATACTCCGTTTGTTGTATTTCTGGCCGTACTGGTAGCAGTCGTACTGCCCTTTGTGATTCCGAACTGGCATTTCTTTGTGGATGCAGGTTATACGGGAACTACCGGAGTCGTATATGGAACTACCGGGACAGCCTCTGTCCTGACAGCGCTGACCTTCCTGGTTATCAGCTGCCCCTGTGCGCTGGTACTCTCCGTGCCGCTGGCATTTTTCTCCGGGATTGGAGCTGCTTCGAAGAAAAATATCCTGTTCAAAGGCGGCGTGGCGATTGAATCCCTGAAAAATGTTAAAGCAGTCGTGATGGACAAGACCGGAACGATCACAAAAGGAAACTTCGTGGTACAGAACGCTGTCTGCGCGGACAAAACACTGACTTCTGATGAACTGCTGGCGATCAGTGCAAGCTGTGAGCTGTCATCCACGCATCCCATTGGAAACAGTATCGTGGAGGCGGCAAAGGAGAAGGGTCTGGAGATCGAGCGCCCATCAAAAGTGGAGGAGATCGCCGGTCATGGTATCCGTGCTGAGATCAGTAAAGGCGTTGTTCTCTGCGGCAACCGCAAACTGATGGATGCAAATGGTGTAGACCTGTCCGGTTACCAGAAGGAGCAGTTTGGCACGGAAGTGCTTACAGCATTGAACGGACATTTTGCAGGCCATATCGTTATCTCGGATACGATCAAACCGGATGCAGTGACTGCCATTGCCAGAACGAAAAAATACGGGATCGTGACAGCCATGCTGACCGGAGATGCAGAAGACAGCGCGAAAGCGGTCGCTGCGGAAGCAGGGATTGATGAGGTTCATGCAAAGCTGCTTCCGGAAGACAAATTCAAGGAACTGCAGAAGATCCGCGAAAAGCACGGAAGCGTTATGTTTGTGGGCGATGGCATCAACGACGCCCCGGTTCTTGCGGGCGCGGATGTGGGCGCAGCTATGGGAAGTGGTGCTGATGCAGCGATCGAGGCGGCAGACGTGGTATTTATGACTTCCGAGATGGAGGCAATCCCCCAGGCTATTGATATTGCCCGGGCGACCTCCCGAATCTCATGGCAGAACGTGTATTTTGCCCTGGCAGTCAAAGCCATTGTCATGATCGCAGGTTTATTTGGATTTGCCAATATGTGGGTCGCAGTATTTGCGGACACGGGTGTATCGGTACTGTGCCTTATGAACTCCATCCGGATTTTATACAGAAAATAAAATTCAGGAGAAATATATATGTGGAAAATATGCGGGCAGGAACTGGACAGTGGGGAAAAGAGGCAGATGATCCTGCATCCAAACATGGAAGATTATGAGATACCGGCAACCCTGATCTGCGGAAGGGAACCGGGAAAGACGCTAGTGGTAACGGCACAGATCCATGCAGGCGAATATAACGGGACGCCTGCGGTCATACAGGCAGCGAAGGAAATTAGTCCGGAGAAGTTGAGAGGCAACCTGGTACTGATGCATTGTGTGAATACCAGTGGTTTTTGGCAGCAGCACTGGCGGACTCTGCCGGAGGATGATTTTAACCTGAATGCGGATTATCCGGGACGTCCGGACGGAACTGCTGGCGATAAACTGGCAGACTGGTTTGTAAAGGAAGTCTTTCCAAAGGCAGATTTTCTTCTGGATCTGCATGGTGGAAGCGTGAACGAGATCCTGACACCCTGCCTGTTTTACCCGAAGGCGGAGAAGGTAACCGAAGAGTCTCTGGCGGCGGCTAAGGCATTGGATGTGCCCTATCTAATTGCATCAAAAGCAGACGGAGGGGAATACAGTTACGCCGCGAATTATTATGACCTGCCAGGGCTCCTTCTGGAGCGCGGCTACGGCGGTTTTTGTAAGGACGAATGGATCGCGGGGCATAAGAGAAATATTTACCTGCTTCTTCGGCATCTGGGCATGTATGAGTCCGAAGAACCGGTAACTTCTTATGAACCAAAGGTCTATGAGCATACCATTTATTTGGAA
>CAMWMT010000041.1 GCA_947175375.1 uncultured Clostridiaceae bacterium
CTTACATACAACTGCTCCGCCAGATCATCCTGCGTCATATTTTTTTCTTTTCTGAGCACCCGGATCGTCTTCCCTACATTTGCCATATGATCACCTCTTTCGTTCTTATGGTAACCTTTTTTATGGAAAATGTCACGCAAAGGTTCTTTGCGCCCTGATTTTACCTCAATATCATTTGGTTAATCCCCTGAGCCAGCGGCTAATGAAAGAGTGTAAACAAAAAATTCTTGACTTTCTGCTTTGAGGGTTTTATACTACGCATTGGAAACCTGTAAACCTGACGAAAGAAAGGAGGACAATTATGACACATGTAAATCAGTATTTCGACACAATTGCAGCTTTTATTTCCCGCAGAGGTCAGATTGTCCGTCCATTGATCCAGTATTAACAGGCTGTTCAGACAATCTACGCATAAAGAGCCGTTCTTTTTTATGGTGCCTCTGCGTCCATGCAGGGGTATTTTTGTGCCCGTACGGAGGGATTTCTGTGTTGCACGGATCTCCGGGAGTGCGGGCCTGCCTTCCCTGTGATCTGAAAACAGAAAGGAATGACATGAAAGAGATACACGGCACTTACACTTCTGCGAACATTTTCACAGATTCCATAGACCAGTATGCCCTGGCGCAGGTTCAGATGATCTGCGACCACGAGTGCGCGGAGGGCAGCCGCATCCGCGTTATGCCGGATGTGCACCCGGGGAAAGTCGGGCCCATCGGGCTTACCATGACGTTTCGGGACCGGATGCTCCCGGCTCTCGTGGGCATCGACATCGGCTGCGGCATGACCTGCGCGGTCCTGGGGACGAAAATAATTGAATACCAGCGGCTGGATACGGTCATCCGGGAGCAGATTCCGGGCGGCATGTCTATACATCGGACACCCCACAGCCGGGGGATTGATTTTCCGTACGAAAAACTGGAATGTGCGGAACATATCCATCTGGAAAAGACCATGTGCAGCATGGGGACTCTGGGAGGCGGCAATCATTTTATCGAGATCGACCGGGATGAGGATGGTATCCATTATCTGACAATCCACACCGGGAGCCGGCGGCTGGGAAAAGAAATGGCGGAGCACTACCTCCGTCTGGGACAGAGAGAATTAAAGTCCCGGGGGATTTCTACGCCTTATCCCATGATCTGGCTGGAGGGAACGCTCCTCTCCTGCTATCTGCGTGATCTGGCTGTCGTACAGGATTATGCTGCTCAGAATCGGCTGGCAATCCTGGAGACCCTGTGTAAATATATGAAATGGAAACCGACGGATGTCTTTTCCTGTCCTCATAATTATGTGGAGCAGGAAGGGGACGGAGATCTTCTGAGAAAGGGGGCGGTCTCCGCCCGAAAGGGCGAACGGATCCTGATTCCCGCCAACATGCGGGATGGGATCCTGCTGGCAGTCGGCAAAGGCAATCCTGAATGGAACTACTCCGCACCCCACGGCTCCGGAAGAATCCTGAAGAGAGAGGATGTGGCAAAAAAGCACACGCTCTCTCAGTTCCGAGCGGAGATGAAAGGAATCCACTGTTCCTGTATCAGTAAGGAGACGCTGGACGAGGCGCCTTTTGCCTATCGGAATATCCGGGAAATCGCTTCCCTGATCGAAGAAACGGTAGAGATGCAAAAAATATTAACACCTGTTTATAATTATAAAGCAGGTAGCCGTTCCTGAACGCCTGTCTCTGCAGGCCGTACGGAGCATATATTTGTATAGAAACACATCTATCTGATATGGAAGAAAACGGACTGCTTTCTGAATATATACCAATGAACGAAAAGACCTGCAGGTAATGAAATGTATAACGAGTGAACACACCTCTATGTGTCATGAAAATGGCAGATGAATGTGTCCAAAACTATAAGAAAGGACCACCATTATGGCAAAATACAGAGAGACACCCTGTAAATATTATCTGGCGCTCGGCCAGTGCACCAAAGGCCGCGACGCATGTCACAGGACCTATTGCCAACACTGCGGAAAATATGTGCCCCGTGCCAGAGTACGTCACATCAATAAAAAGAAACTGTACAATCAGAAGGAAAGGGGGCGATACTGATGAATCTTGCTGTCAGTGTCACACAGGAGGAACTTCTGGTGCTGCTCCTTCACGTGGCTCCGGTCCGCCCGGTCTTTATCTGGGGCGCGCCGGGCATTGGCAAATCCTCTCTTGTAGAGACTTTTGCCGATTCCGTCGGGCTTCCCTGCATCTCTCTTCTGGGCAGCCAACTGGCTCCGGAGGATATCATCGGCATTCCCCAGATCCAGGAGGATGTCAGCACCTTCCTTCCGCCGAAGATGATTGCCAGAAAGGAACCCTACTGTCTGTTCCTGGATGAACTTAATGCTTGCTCTCAGGAGGTGCAGAAGGCTTTCTATTCTCTGATCCATGAACACCGGATCGGAGAATACCATCTACCCCAGGGCAGCATCGTCATCGGAGCTGGCAACCGCACCCAGGATTCGGCCATTGTCAAGAGCATGTCTTCTGCCCTGATCAACCGGATGTTCCATGTGGAATTAAAAGCCGACAGCGCTCAGTGGCTCACCTGGGCTTATGCACAGGAGCTTCATCCATATGTGACCGACTACATCAGCCAGCGCCCGGATCATCTCTTCTCTCCTCCGCCTAAAACGGAGGAACCCTATTCCACGCCCCGCTCCTGGCATATGCTGAGCGATGCCCTGAAAGAGTATGACGGCTGCCCGGATGAACATACGCTGAAGCTTCTCGCCTACGGTATGCTCTCCGCCCAGCATGCGGGCATGTTTCTTGCCTACACCAGACAGTTGAAAGACCGCCATCTGCTCTCGGATATCATAAAAGGAGATGCCCGCTGGCCCTCCAAAGCCGGTGAACGGGATGTCCTGTATTTTCTCGCCCAATCCTTCCGTGCGCAGCTTCTGCATGATCTCCCGAAAGACCGGCAGAAGCTGAACCATGAGACGCAGTACCTGACCCATCGGGCAAAAGCTCTGATGAAGGAACTGTCCCGGATCAATCAGGAGATCGCCCAGATGGTCGTCACTTCGGACGGGGAGAAATCGCTGCCGGACTGGTTCCTGATCGAGATCGTCCGGGACCTGCCAAGGCTGGTCTCCTGAGATTCCGGGATAACATGCACAGGAACGGCCACAGTAATTCAACAGGAGAAAACATCTATCATGAAAAAAGAGAAAAGTAAAAAAAGAATATCTCCGACAGAAGAAAATATCAGGGAAGGGCTTCAGATCGTGCGAGCACATCCGCTTTTTGGCTCCCTTTCTCTGGAATACTGCCTGACCAGCAGGGAGGTCCTTGGCAGGGAAGGAGCGGCCAGAGTGGATATTCGCAACCGGATCTGGCTGAACAGACAAATTCTCTTATCCCCTGCCCAGTGGGCTTGGATCATCGCCCACTGCCAGCTTCATCACTCCTTTGGACATTTTGATGCTCGGTACATGCCCGGATATTCTGCTGCCGGGGACGGGCAGGAAAAGGTACGGAAGCCGGCATTTCAGAAGGCTCTTTGGAACACAGCCTGTGATATTTATATCGCAAAATTTCTAGCAGATATCCGATTCGGGAAGCCGATCTGTGAAAATCCTGCAGAACGCTTTCCCGGAAGCCTTCAGTCGGAGCAGAACATCTACCAGTATCTGTGTGAGCATGGGGGAGCACCGGAGCTTCCATATTATGGGACGGCTTCTCCCCATGCCATGGACATGGATGGTCTGGAGCATCCGCTGACTTATCCCGTTGGAAAAGACAATCCGCATGTGAGCCGCTTTGCCTGGGCCCTGTCGCACAGTGTCTCTCACACGATCCAACAGGCAGGAGGAGCACTCCTGAATGAGCAGAAGAAAACAAGAGGCAGTCAGGCAGCAGAATGGTTCGTCAGCCACTATCCTCTGCTGGGCGCACTTGCCGCCGCCTTCCGGATCATAGAGGACCAGAATCTCTGTCACCGGTATGAAATCCGGATCGCCGCCATCGATATGGAACTGGGAGAGATCTACGTCAATCCTGCTCTCCGGCTTTCTGAAGAAGAGCTTCATTTTGTACTGGCCCATGAATATCTTCACGCCGGACTCCAGCATCAGAGACGCTGTCAGGGACGGGATCCTTATCTGTGGAACATCGCCTGCGATTATGTCATCAATGCATGGCTTACAGAGATGGGGATTGGCGTGATGCCCGACCAAGGGCTTCTTCATGATGAAAGCCTAAAGGAATTGTCTGCAGAGACCATTTATGACCTGCTGATCCGGGACCTGAAGAAAAGCCGGAAGCTGCAGAATCTAAGAGGTTATGGCAAAGGAGAATTTTTGAACCGCCCGGATGCCTGCGGATGGGATACTGCCAAAAAAGGAGTCTCCCTGGACGAATTCTGCCGAAACGCACTGGCACAGGGACTGGAATTCGTGACTTCATCAGGGAGAGGAACGATCCCTGCCGGGCTCATCGAGGAGATCCGTGCCCTCTCCATGCCGCCGATCCCCTGGGGTGTGAAGCTGGCGAGGTGGTTTGACACGTATTTTCCACCGCTGGAAAAATTACGGACTTATGCGCGTCCCAGCAGGCGGCAGGGATCCACACCGCATATCCCAAGGCCCCGTTATGTCCGTCCGGACATCCCTGCAGACAGCCGGACCTTCGGCGTCATTATCGACACCTCCGGTTCCATGTCCACCAAAGACATCGGCAAAGCGCTCGGAAGCATCGCCAGCTACGCAGCCGCCAGAGAAGTCCCTTTCGCCCGGATCATTTTCTGTGATGCTGCAGCCTACGACGCTGGATACCTGTCACCGGACGAGATCGCTGGCAGAGTCACGGTACGCGGAAGAGGCGGCACCTGCCTGCAGCCGGGCGTGGACCTGCTGGAGAAAGCCCCGGATTTTCCCAAGGACGGACCGATCCTGCTCATCACGGACGGATGGATCGAGCGAGACCTCCGTGTACACAGAAATCATGCCTTTCTAATTCCGCAGGGACGAAGCCTTCCGTTTCGGGCAAGGGAGGTGTTTTATTTCAGCTAAAGGAGCAGAGGCTTCCAACACACCCCTGCTCCTGTCATTCCATACGCCATCTGGCGTATGATTGTTCACTTTCATTCCTACGCTGCACTTTCCTTATTTACAGTCACACCGGAATGTCGCGCACTCCGTCTGGTCACTACAACAGGCGTTGGAGCCTGACACCTGAATCTGGTCCGCATGGCATTTGCAGGACTGGTTATGGGTACAGGTGGTTGCGTCGCAGGATACTTCCGTAGGCTTGCTGGGGATATCGTCCGCGTTGCGGGTCCCGTCATACTTCCGCTCACGGAAGCTGTCACAGCTGGTCTGGTCCGTTACCTTTGCGTTGCGGCCGCCCACATGGATGTTGTCTTTGCAGCAGCTGTTATCCTTATTATAGGTACAATTTACGACTGAACAGTCTAATCTTGTCATGTTCATGTCCTCCTTCAGATTGTGATAAAGATAGTATCCTGAGTCTGAAGAAAATTATGCGGATTTTTCTGTTCATTCTTTTTTTATCTTTTTCTGACTGTTCCGATATTCAGAAGGTGTGCACCCCATGACTTTTTTAAATATTTTGCTGAAATAGCTGGTTCCTGTAAAGCCGCAGCCATATGCGATCTCTGTAACAGCCTGGTTGGTCTGCGAAAGCTCCCCCGCCGCCTTTTGTATCCGATATTCGGTCAGATAGGTAAAAGGCGTCGTGTTTAGATTTTGCGAAAAGCACCGAAGGCATTCCCTTTCACTGATGCTGGCGGATTCCGCGATCTCCCGCAGTGAGATTCGGTTCCTGTAATGTTCCTGTATATACAGCAGCATTCTCTTGATCCGTTCCTCCCCATGATTCGGCGTCACTCTGCGTGATTCCAGCATGGTCTGTACTTCCTGATACAGCAGAAACCATGCCGAGGACAATTCATTTCTTACAATAAATTCATAGCCTGGATCTTCCCGGTCTGCCGCATCATAGGAGCGACGAAAATGCTCCAGTATGGTTCTCTGATTGGGGTCCACCGGTTGCAGATGTATCGCTTCCAGCTCCTGGCATTCCAGCACCGGTGAAATATATTTTTGCTCATACACGCTTTTATGAAAACCCGAGAGCAGCCTTGCATCCACGATCTGATTCAGGGTGATCACCGGAATGCCTGGTATTGGTTCCTGATAATGCAGCCGGTTGGAATTGACAAAAGCCCCCTCCCCTGCAGATATAACATGACATCCATTACTGGTGGAGAGACGGTAGCTCCCCTGAAGCACCCATATAAACTCCAGATCCGGATGCCAGTGCCAGGGAACCGCTCTCCCCGGATACCGATCCATCTCCACATAACAGGCCAGATGTGGAAATGCGTCCGTCGTCTTTGGAAGCTGCTCCTCCAGATTTTCATTCAGCATCAGGGATGTTATGATCATATCGCCATCCTCCTTTGTTTTTTGGCCGGATCGTTATAGATTTTGTCTCTATCTGTGCTGTTTTTCATCCGTTTTAGCGATATAATTATATCATCAAAGAAAACAGACAACAATCCTTTTCCGAAGGAATTCCAGGAAAACGGATAGAAAAAGACAAGGAGGAGCTGTATGAAGGTTTATAACATTCACAATGGAAAAGAATTTTTTAAAAAGATCGCTGCCTGCGAAGGCATGGTAGAGCTGGTAAATGAAAAGGGCGAACGCCTGCAGCTCACTAAGGGCATGCCGGATCCGTCCACTCTGCCCATGATGTATTTTGACGGCGCAATCCGTGAGATGGAACTGTTCTTCCAGAATCAGAAGGACTGTACCAGGATTCTTCATTATCTGATGAATAAACGGCATCTTGCTGCCTGACCTGTTTTTGCTCCCAACATAAGGAGCTGCCATCCGGTATTTCTCCGGACGACAGCTTCTTTTTTTACTTTCTGTCGGAATATCCCTTCTGAATATATAGTCAGTCATGCCAGGAATAAAATATACTGGATTTTATAAAAATATCTAACACTCGAACAAATATTCTGCTATAATATCTTTATCATCTTATTTCAGAAATAACGCATCCGGACACGATGCTGACGGACGAGGAGGAACCACATGGACAAAGACCAGCACATCTATATCGCCATCGACCTGAAATCCTTCTATGCTTCCGTGGAGTGCATCGAACGACGGCTGAATCCTCTCACCACACATCTGGTCGTAGCAGATGCCAGAAGGACGGAGAAGACCATCTGCCTTGCCGTGTCTCCTTCCCTGAAAGCTTACGGCATCTCCGGCAGAGCCAGACTGTTCGAGGTCGTACAGAGAGTCAGAGAAATAAATGCAGAACGAAAATGCAAAGCTCCTGGCGGTCAGTTTACCGGATCTTCTTATCATGTCCGGGAACTGAAAGAACACCCAGAACTGGAGCTTTCCTATATCGCAGCTCCGCCCCGGATGGCTTTCTATATTGACTATAGTACCAGAATCTACAATACTTATCTGAAATATATCGCACCCGAAGATATCCATGTCTATTCCATCGACGAGGTATTCATGGATGTGACTCAATATCTGGATACCTACCGGCTGACCCCCAGAGAATTGGCTGCGAAAATCATACAGGATGTACTGGATACCACGGGCATCACTGCGGCTGCCGGAATCGGAACTAACCTGTATCTGTGCAAAGTAGCCATGGATATTGTAGCCAAACATGTGGAACCAGATCAAAATGGAGTACGCATCGCAGAACTGGATGAGATGAAATACCGGAAGCTTCTGTGGAACCACCAGCCTTTGACGGATTTCTGGAGAGTCGGACGTGGTTATCAGAAAAAACTGGAAGCCGTCGGGCTCTTTACCATGGGAGATATCGCCCGCTGTTCCCTGGGAGGCGATCAGGATTACCATAATGAAGATCTTCTGTATCAGCTGTTCGGCATTAACGCAGAGCTACTCATCGACCACGCCTGGGGATGGGAACCCACGACCATTGATCTGATCAAAGCCTATAAACCGGAGAATAACAGCATCTGTTCCGGACAGGTGCTCCAGTGCCCCTATGACTTTTCCAAAGGAAGGCTGATCGTCCATGAGATGACCGATCTGCTCGCCCTGGAGCTTGTGGATAAGCGGCTGGTCACCGACCAGCTGACCCTGACCATCGGCTATGACCGGGATAACCTGACCGATCCCGGTATCCGAAAAAATTACAAGGGCGAAGTCACCACTGACCGTTATGGCAGAAAGGTCCCCAAACACGCCCACGGCACTGTCAACCTGGATCGTCAGACTTCCTCCACACAGCTGATTACGGATGCTGTTCTGGACCTGTACGATCGGATCGTCAACCCCAGGCTGTTTCTGCGCCGGGTGACCATCAGTGCCAACCATCTGGTGGATGAATCCGAGGCGGTCATCACCACATCCTACGAACAGCTAGATCTCTTTACCGATTATGTTGCACTGGAGAAAAAGAAGAAAGAGGAAGAAGCCAGACTTTCCAAAGAACGCAGACTGCAGGAAGCCATGCTGTCTGTAAAGAAGAAATACGGGAAAAACGCAATCCTGAAAGGCATGAACCTGCAGGAAGGTGCCACAACCTTGGAACGCAACCGCCAGATCGGAGGACACAAAGCATGAGTCTTAGAAACGAACATAACTATGATGATATCATCCACCTACCCCACCATGTATCTAAAAAACATCCACAGATGTCGCCTATGAACCGGGCTGCACAGTTCTCACCCTTTGCAGCGCTTACCGGGCACGGCGCCGCCATCCGGGAAACTGCCAGACTGACCGATGAGTTTATCGAGTTGGAGGAAGATCAGAAGGAGCAGTTGGATGAACAGCTTCAGCAGATCCGGGAAAATCTTCCGAAGAATCCGGAAGTGGAGATTATATATTTCCAGCCGGACCGGAGGAAGGATGGAGGATCTTATGTAACAATCAGAGGAACAGTCAGGCAGATCGATGAATATCGCCGCCAGATCCTCTTCACTGACGGAACAGCTATCCCGATGGATACACTTTTCTCTATTGCACAGGCTGATGATCTGCCATAAAGAATTCCATTTTCATCAGGATTCTCCAAACTCGGCGGAATCCTGTTCAGTGTTCATTTTTGCCAGCCCCATACCATGACTATCACAAAAGACCCTGAAGTAAGATGTCAATCCCACTTCAGGGTCCTGTTACTGTAGCCTATCTGAAATACTCCACGCCCGATTCAAAGAGCTTCATATCCTGCTCTCCATAGATATTGATGGCTACTGCCTCGCCACGGCGCTCGGAATGTCCCATCTTGCCAAGGATCCTTCCGTCCGGGCTGGTGATGCCTTCTATGGATGCGTAAGAGCCGTTCACATTCCACTCTTCGTCCATGGTCGGATTGCCCTCAAGGTCCACATATTGGGTAGCTACCTGGCCGTTTGCAAACAGCTTATCAATCCACTCCTTCGGAGCCACGAAACGTCCTTCTCCGTGAGAAGCAGGAATGACGTAGGTTCCGCCCAGTTTTGCGCCGGAAAGCCACGGGGACTTGTCCGTAACCACTTTCGTGTAGACCATCCGGGAGATATGCCGGTTGATCGTGTTGAAGGTCAGAGTCGGAGAATCCGCGGTCTGCCCCACGATCTCCCCATGCGGCAGGAGTCCCAGCTTGACCAGTGCCTGGAAACCGTTGCAGATACCGAGAGCAAGTCCGTCTCTTTCATTCAGAAGCTTCATGACCGCCTCCTTGATCTTCTCGTTCTGGAAGGCTGTCGCGAAGAATTTGGCAGAGCCATCCGGCTCATCACCTGCGGAAAATCCGCCCGGGAACATGATGATCTGCGCCTGACTGATGGCTTTCTCAAAGGCATCCACGGACTCCCGGATATCGCTCTCGCTCAGATTCCGGAAGATTTTCGTCACCACATCCGCACCGGCACGCTCAAATGCCTTCGTGCTGTCATATTCGCAGTTGGTGCCCGGAAATACGGGAATGAAAACCGTCGGTTTTGCCACTTTATTTTTACATACATAGATACGATCGGTATGGTAGACCGGCGTATCCAGAATCTCTTTATTCTTTACTGCTACAGTCGGAAATACTTTTTCCAGTGTTCCGCTCCATGCCGCCAGCGCTTCCTCCATGGAGATGGATACATTTCCATAAGAGAAGCCACTCTCTGTCACTTCACCGATCAACGTATAAGTAATCGACAGTTCGCCGACCTTTCCATCCGGAACTTCTGCCACAATCCAGCCAAATCCCGGCGCAAAAGCATCTCTCGGATCCAGATTGTGCTCCAGCTTCACACCCAGCTTATTTCCGAAGGCCATCTTGCTGACCGCCGCGATGACGCCGTGCGCATCCAGTGCATAAGCGGAGATGATCTTTCCTGCCTTCACATCCTCGAAGAATTTCCTGTACAGATCCATAGCCTGTGCATAGTCCGGAAGGTCATAGTCATTCCGGTCGACTTTCAGAAGGACCAGCTTGCTGCCCGCCTGTTTCAGTTCCGGCGTGATGATATGCTTATGGCTGGCGATATCCACCGCGAAAGATACCAGCGTCGGCGGTACATCGATATCATTGAAAGTGCCGGACATGCTGTCCTTTCCTCCGATTGAAGGCAATCCGAATCCAAGCTGTGCGCTGTACGCGCCCAGGAGCGCCGCAAAAGGCTGGCTCCAGCGATGGGGATCTTCTGTCATCCTGCGGAAATATTCCTGGAACGTAAAACGGATCCTGCTGTAGTCTCCGCCGGACGCCACGATCTTTGCCACGGATTCCAGCACCGCATATACAGCCCCATGATAAGGGGACCAGCTCGACAAGTACGGGTCAAAACCATAGCTCATCATGGTAACGGTATCGGTCTTTCCCTTCAGCACTGGCAGCTTCGCCACCATAGTCTGGGTCTCCGTCAGCTGGTATCTGCCGCCATAGGGCATGAACACGCTGCCCGCGCCGATAGAACCGTCGAACATCTCTACCAGACCCTTCTGGGAACACACATTCAGATCTTTCAGCGTATTCAGCCAGGCTTCTCTCACATCCCCGACTTCTTTTCTTACAAAATATTTATCTTCTTCCGACGGCATGTCCACTGCCACCGCTGTCTCCTGATGAGCGCCGTTGGTATCCAGGAATGCACGGGAAATATTGACGATCTCTTTGCCTCTCCATTTAAGGACCAGTCTCGGGGACTCTGTTACCTCTGCCACGCAGACGGATTCTAGATTTTCTTCCGCCGCATAGCCCATAAATTCCTCAACATCCTTCGGGTCCACGACTACAGCCATACGCTCCTGGGATTCGGAGATGGCGATCTCCGTGCCGTCAAGACCCGCGTATTTCTTCGGCACCTTGTCCAGATCCACGACCAGACCGTCCGCCAGCTCGCCGATCGCC
>CAMWMT010000042.1 GCA_947175375.1 uncultured Clostridiaceae bacterium
GCCATTGAGAAGGTGCGCGAGCAGATTCAGAATATAGAATAGGATAGAATATGGCAAGAGAGGGAATATTGATTGTGGTATCCGGCTTTTCCGGCGCCGGTAAAGGTACGATCATGAAAGAGCTGACAGGCAGACATGAACAGTATGCCCTGTCTATTTCGGCAACGACTCGTACAGCGAGACCAGGAGAAGAAGAAGGAAAGGAATATTTTTTCAAAAGCAGAGAAGAATTTGAACAGATGATAGAAGATGGCGCGCTGATCGAATATGCGTGCTATGTGGGTAATTATTACGGAACCCCAAGAGCTTATGTGGAGGAGATGCTTGCAAAAGGGAGAGACGTGATCTTGGAGATCGAGATCCAGGGAGCGCGTAAGATCCGGAAGCAGTTTCCAAATGCAGTGCTTTTGTTTGTGACGACCAAAGATGCACAGGTGCTGAGAGAACGGCTGGGCAGGAGAGGGACTGAGAGCCAGGAAGTGATCGAACAGCGGCTTTTGAGAGCCGTACAGGAGTCAGAAGGAATCGAGGAATATGACTATCTGGTGGTCAATGATGAACTGGATGCCTGCGTCGCAGAGATCCATTCCATTATTGAGACGGAACACCGGAAGATCTGTTATAATATGGAGCTTTTGAACAGAGTAAGAGAAGAACTGAGAAGCTTTTCGAAAGGAGAATGATTTATGCTACATCCGTCTTATACAGACTTAATGAGAACCATCAACAGCGAGGCAGAAGGTGATATGCCGACAGTAAACAGCCGGTACTCCATCGTTCTGGCGACAGCTAAGAGGGCGAGACAACTGATTGCAGGAGAGGAGGCATATGTAGAGAGTAAAGGCAAGAAACCGCTTTCTATTGCGGTTGAGGAAGTCAGCAAGGGTTTTGTGACGATTGAGCCGGAGACGGAAGCAGAAGAGCCGGCAGAGGAGTCGGAAGTAGAAGAGGCTTCTGCCGAAGAAGACCTGATGGAACATCAGGCGGATACTATGGATTGGGAGGAAGAGCAATGATTGTAAGAGAAGGCAAGAGTGTATTCAAAGGAGTTGCCATTGGCGGTATCTTCGTATATCGGAAAGCTGAAAAAGCAGTTAATAAAGTAGAGATTGAAGATACTGCAGCAGAGCTTGCCCGTTTTGAGGCAGCAAAAGAAAAGGCCATGGGGCAGTTAAAAGGACTCTATGAGAAGGCACGGGTCGACGTGGGCGAAGAAGAGGCAATGATCTTTGACGTTCACCAGATGCTTCTGGACGATCTGGATTACAATGAGTCCATTACCGGTATTATCGAGAATGATAAAATGAATGCTGAGTATGCAGTGTTTATGACCGGCGAGCAGATGGCAGCCATGTTCCTGAGCATGGAAGACGACTATATGAGAGGACGTGCAGCGGATATCCATGATATTTCCGACAGGCTGATCTCCATCCTGAACGGAACACAGGTAAGTCCGGAGGCGATGCCGGAACCAGTCATCATCGTGGCAGAAGACCTGGCTCCCAGTGAGACGGTACAGTTTGACAAGAGCAAGCTTCTGGCGATCGTAACGCAGAAGGGTTCTGCAAATTCTCATACGGCGATTCTTGCAAGGACCATGAACATTCCGTCTCTTGTGACGACGGATATTGAGATTGATCAGGAATACCATGGCAGACAGGCAATTGTTGATGGTTTTGCAGGCCTGATCTACATCGATCCGGATGAAGAGACCATGGCAAAGATGGTAGAGAAGAAGAGGAAAGCAGACGAGCAGAGAGCACTTCTTCAGGAGATGAAAGGGAAAGAGACTGTCACAAAGGCAGGCAAGCACATTCATCTGTATTCCAACATCGGCGGCGTGAATGATGTAGATGCAGTTCTTGAGAATGATTCCGAAGGTATTGGCCTGTTCCGCAGTGAGTTCCTGTATCTGGGATGCGATGATTATCCAAGTGAGGAAGTGCAGTTCGAGGCATATAAGACAGTTCTGTCCCGTATGGAAGGCAAGAAGGTAATCATCCGTACGCTGGATATCGGTGCAGACAAGCAGATCGATTATTTTGATCTTCCGAAGGAAGACAATCCGGCGCTCGGTTATCGCGCGATCCGTATCTGCCTGACCAGAAAAGATGTATTTAAGACACAACTTCGTGCTCTGTTCCGTGCATCTGCATTTGGTACGCTGGGAATCATGTTCCCGATGATCATCTCTGTCAAAGAGATCGAGCAGATCAAAGAGATCGTGGAAGAAGTGAAGCTTGAGCTGGCAAGAGAAGATGTGGCGATGGGCGAAGTAGAGCTTGGTATCATGATCGAGACGCCTGCAGCAGCAGTTACGAGCGATCTGCTGGCTCCGCATGTGGACTTCTTCAGCATCGGAACCAATGACCTGAGCCAGTACACTCTGGCGATCGACCGTCAGAATCAGTCTCTGGACAACTTCTTCGATCCGCATCATGAGGCGATCCTGCGTCTGATCCAGATGACAATCGAGAATGCACACAAATACGGTGCATGGTGCGGTATCTGCGGTGAGCTTGGCGCAGATGAAGAACTGACTGCGAAGTTTGTACAGATGGGCATCGACGAGCTGTCCGTATCTCCGGGATATACACTGGAGCTTCGTAAGCGTATCCGTGAGTGTTAATATTGTTTAAAAAAATTTTAATATAAAGGAGAAAAAAGACATGAAATCATTTACTTACACCATTCAGGACGAACTTGGAATCCACGCAAGACCGGCTGGAATGCTTGCAAAAGCAGTAGCAGGCTACAAGAGCGTTGTGACTCTTGACAACGGAACCAAGAAAGCAGACGCTAAGAGACTGATGGCAATCATGAGCATGGGCGTAAAGAAAGGCCACACAGTTACTGTATCTGTTGAGGGTGAAGACGAGGATGCAGCAGTAGCAGCACTCGAAGAGTTCTTCAAGACCAATCTGTAAGGAATACAGGAAAACATCGGGGGTGTTGCAAAATGCTCTTTGTCCGTGTGTTCAGCACTCGTATGGACAGGATTACATTTTGCAACACCCCCTTCGTTTCTATACACGCTCAGGACACATATGGAGATCGACTGCTGTGTAGCATGTGTTCCTGCCCGACTGGATATGATAAAGAACAGGAAAGATGTTCATACTAACTCAAAAAAGATCTGGAGGTATCAATGACCATAGAACAAATGGAAGCTTATGAGCTGATACAGAAAGAGCAGATCCCGGAGTTGAATTCCGAAGGATATCTGTTAAAACATAAAAAGACCGGCGCAAGGGTGGCGCTGCTTGAAAATGAGGACGAGAATAAGGTGTTTACGATTGGATTCCGTACGCCGCCGTCGGACAGTACGGGAGTGCCGCATATCATGGAGCATTCCGTGCTCTGCGGTTCCGAGGAATATCCGGTAAAGGATCCTTTTGTAGAACTGGTGAAAGGGTCTTTGAATACATTCCTGAATGCCATGACTTATCCGGACAAGACCGTATATCCGGTAGCAAGCTGTAATGACCAGGATTTCCAGAATCTGATGCATGTCTATCTGGATGCCGTATTTCATCCTAATATCTATCAGGAGGAGAAAATCTTCCGGCAGGAGGGCTGGCATTATGAGTTGGAATCAGAAGAGGAACCGGTTATTTATAATGGTGTTGTTTATAATGAGATGAAGGGTGCATTCTCTTCCCCGGAGGATATGCTGGATCGGGAGATCATGACGACGCTGTACCCGGATACGCCGTATTTTCATGAATCTGGCGGTGATCCAAAGCATATACCGGAACTCACGTATGAGGATTTTCTTGCCTTCCACAAGAAGTTCTATCATCCCTCTAACAGCTATATCTATTTATATGGGAATATGGATATGGCAGAGAAGCTTGCATGGATTGATGAGCATTATCTGAGCAAATACGAATATCTGGAGGTGGATTCCTCGATCGGAAGACAGAAAGCTTTCAACTGTCAGAAGGAGCGGGTCGTGGATTATCCGATCTCTTCCGGAGAGTCTGTGAAGAATCAGGCATATCTATCCTATAGTGCAGTGGTGGGTGATTCTCTGGACCCGGAACTGTATCTGGCATTTCAGGTGCTGGAGTATGCGCTTCTGTCCGCGCCGGGCGCGCCCCTGAAGCAGGCGCTTCTGGATGCAGGCATCGGAAAGGATATCTTAAGCTCCTATGAAAATGGCATTGCGCAGCCGTATTTTTCAATCATTGCCAAACATGCGGATATGGAGCAGAAGGATGCATTCCTGGACACCATCCGTACAACACTGACCAAAATCGTGGAAAACGGGTTTGACAAAAAAGCGCTTCGGGCAGGCCTTAATTTTTATGAGTTCCGCTATCGGGAGGCGGATTTTGGAAATTATCCAAAGGGGCTTATGTACGGGCTGCAGATGTTTGACAGCTGGCTCTATGATGAGACGAAGCCGTTTCTCCATCTGATCGCACTGGAGAACTTTGCAATATTGAAGAGCAGGATGGACAGCGGATATTTCGAAAGACTGGTAAAGACCTGGCTTTTGGACAACACGCATACCGCGCTTCTGATCTTAAGACCGGTGCCGGGCCTGGAGGCACAGGAGGGAGAACGTGTCGCCCAGGCACTGCAGGAATATAAAGAAAGCCTGGAAGCGGATGAGGTAAAAGAACTGGTAAAGAGCACACAAGAACTGAAGGCCTATCAGGATGAGCCGTCTTCTCCGGAAGACCTCCGGAAGATTCCCATGCTGAAGCGGGAGGATATTAAGAGAACGGTAAAGCCTTTTGTCAACCAGGAACTGTGCGTGGATGGAACGACACTTCTGCATCAGGATATTTTCACGAACGGGATCAGCTATATCCGCCTGCTGTTTGACGCAGAAAGGCTTCCATCTTCGCTTATTCCCTATATGGGAATCCTGAAGCATGTGCTTGGTTTTATGGATACAGAAAATTACAGCTACGGCGAACTGTTCAATGAGATCAACTGCCATACCGGCGGGATCGGCCCCGCAGTCAATCTCTATGGGAATATGCGGGAACGGGAAAAATACCGTGTGATGTTCGAGCTGAAGACAAAGGTACTTTCGGAGAAGACGGATTTTGCGTTTGCCATGATGCGGGAGATCCTGCACCGGACAAAGCTGACGGATAAAAAACGGTTGTATGAGATCATCGCACAGCTGAAATCCAGGCTTCAGATGTATCTGACATCCTCCGGCCACTCGGCAGCGGCCATGCGTGCAATGGCAGGTTTCTCTGCATCTGCTCAGTTGAATGACCGGATGACTGGTATCGCATTTTACCAGATCATAGAGGAGCTGGAGCGGAATTTTGAAGAACGTTCGGATGACCTGATCCAGAAGCTCTCACAGGTAATGCAGCATGTCCTGCGCCCGGAATGCCTAACGGTGAGCTGTACCTCCGGACAGGAAGGAATCGAGGCAGTAAAAAGAGAGATTCTGGCGCTGAAAAAAGCGTTGTATACCATTCCTCTTGTGGAGCGGGAAGAACAGGAAGCAGAAAAACTTCAGGTGCAGAAGGAAGGTATCATGACACCGTCTGCCGTCCAGTATGTGGCGCGTGCAGGACATATCAGCACGTATACAGGCGCATACCGGATTCTGAAGGTGATCTTAAGCTATGATTATTTGTGGATCCAGATCCGGGTAAAGGGCGGCGCTTATGGCTGTATGAGCGGCTTCGGAATCTATGGGGACAGCTATCTGGTATCCTATCGGGATCCGAACCTTAAGCAGACTAATGAAGTGTTTGAAAAGACAGCGGATTATGTAGAACAGTTTGACGCAGATGAACGGGATATGACCAGATATATCATCGGAACGATCAGTGAACTGGATACTCCGCTTACTCCGGCAGCAGAAGGATCACGTTCTATGTCCGCATGGCTGACCCACACGACCGAGGAAGACCTGCAGAAGATCCGGGATGAAGTGCTCGATGCAGCTCCGGCGGATATCCGCGCGCTTGCCGGCGGGATCCGGGAACTTCTGGCAGAAGAGAGTTTCTGCGCGATCGGAAATGAAAACCGTATTGAGAAGGAAAAGGAACTGTTTGATCAGACTTTCCGGCTCTTTCATTCTTAATGCCGTGGGGCAGAAAGTGGTACAGATATGAATGAACAGAAGAAATCCGGCTTTGCGACTCTGATCGGAAGGCCGAATGTGGGAAAGTCCACACTGATGAACCAGCTGATCGGACAGAAGATCGCCATCACTTCCCATAAGCCTCAGACGACCAGGAACCGGATCCAGACGGTCTATACTTCGGAAAAAGGCCAGATCGTGTTCCTGGATACGCCAGGGATTCACAAAGCGAAGAACAAGCTGGGCGAATATATGGTAAATGTGGCAGAACGTACGCTGAAAGAAGTGGATGTGGTGCTGTGGCTTGTGGAGCCGACAACCTTTATCGGAGCCGGTGAACGGCATATCGCAGAGCAGCTCACCCGCATCCATACTCCGGTAATCCTGATCATCAATAAAGTTGATCTGGTGAAAAAGGAAGAAGTGCTTACCTTCATCGATGCCTATCGGAAGATCCTGGATTTTGCCGAGATCGTTCCGGTATCGGCGCTGAAAGGGACGAATAAGGAAACGCTGATCGAACTGATCTACAAATATCTCCCTTATGGCCCCATGTTTTACGATGAGGATACTGTGACAGACCAGCCTTTGCGTCAGATTACAGCTGAGCTGATACGAGAAAAAGCGCTGAAGCTTCTGGATGAAGAGATCCCTCACGGGATCGCGGTATCCATTGATATCATGAAACAACGGAGCAGAGGAAACCTGTGGGATATCGAAGCGACGATCATCTGTGAACGGGATTCCCACAAGGGCATCATCATAGGAAAAGGCGGAGTCATGTTGAAAAAGATCGGTTCCGCTGCCCGCTATGAGATTGAGAAACAGCTGGAAGCAAAGGTGAACTTAAAGCTCTGGGTGAAGGTGAAGAAGGACTGGAGAGATTCCGACTTCCTTATAAAAAATTTTGGATATGACAAGAAAGAAGTATAGGACCGGTCCGCTTCGGGGATTCTAAAGTTACACAGAACAGAGAAAGCGGAGGTTCAAAGGATGGACAGTTGGAATCGATTTGCACGCACCGGAGATATACGAGATTATCTTGCTTACAAGACAGAGGAGATCAGGACAGGAAGGATGGGAGAGAAGCATGAGCAGCCAGATCTGTACGGTGACCGGTATCGTTTTGTCTGCCGCACCAGTGGGGGAATATGACAAACTGGTGACTTTGCTGACGAAGGAACGGGGAAAATTCCGTGCTTTTGCAAGAGGTGCAAGAAGGCCGGGAAATTCTCTGATGGCGGCTGCGAATGTGTTTGCATTTGGGGAATTTCAGATCTATGAGGGCAGAAGTTCTTCCGGCATCTCCCAGGCATCCATAAAGAATTACTTTGGAGAGCTGATGCAGGATTTTGAAGGTGCCTGTTTTGGGCAGTATTTTCTGGAATTTGCAGATTACTATACGAGGGAAAATGCAGACGGCAGTGATTATCTGCGTCTGGCCTATCAGTCCCTGCGGGCGCTGTCTGTCCCGTCGCTTCCCCGGATTCTGGTACGGTACATATATGAACTGAAAGCCATGGTCTTCAGTGGCGAATGTCCCCAGACTTTCGAGCAGTTCCAGAGCTGGAATCTGCATGAATCCACCCTGTATGCGCTCCGGTATGTAGTGGCAACTCCGGTGGAGAAGCTTTACACCTTTACACTCAGGGATGAAGTACTTCAAGAGTTTGCAAAAGTGATTACCTGGCTGAGAGAGCATTACGTGGAGCACAGGTTTAAGTCATTGGAAATACTTGAAACTTGTACGTAGAGAGTGTATAATGTTCGAGTATGCAAAGATGCCGAGGAGGAAAAGAAATGAAAAAGTGTTTAACGGTTCTGTGTGCCCTGTTTCTGGCGCTCTCCATGACTGCCTGCAGCTCATCTTTTGAGCCTTCCGTGACATCCCTGTATGTCAAAAAAGACGGAAAACTTACATATGCAGTTGTGGAAAGCTTTGAAAAGGAATATTACAGTCTCTCCGAGTTTCAGTCCATGATTGACAGGGAAGTGGAAAGCTGTAATAGCAGCTATAGCGAGCCTGCTATCTCGGTGGAGCGTCTGGAAGTGGAGAACGGGACCCTGTATCTTCTGCTGAATTTTGAAAATGCAGATGCCTACAGCAGGTATAATGAAGAATACTGTTTTGTTGGTACCATATCAGATGCCCTGAGTTCTGGACAGTCTTTCAATATTCTGTTTAAAGACGCGGACTATAAAGAATGCACGACAGCCGATGCAACAGGGAAGAAAGATAACCAGGTGCTGATTCTGCAGGATGAAGGCATTGTCGAACTGGAAAAGCCGGTGAAGTATGTCAGTAATAACGTAGAGATCATATCTGAGCATATGGTGGAGGTCATGCCCATCGAAGAACAGGATGAGTATGCGTATATTATATATTAACTTCGAAAAGTGAGGAGATAGTTGAATGGAAAAGACGATGGACAAAATCGAAGCTCTGGCGAAGAACCGTGGATTCGTGTATCCCGGCAGTGAGATCTACGGCGGTCTTGCGAATACCTGGGATTATGGTAATCTTGGCGTCGAGCTGAAGAACAATGTAAAAAAAGCATGGTGGCAGAAATTCGTGCAGGAGAATCCCTACAATGTGGGTGTGGACTGTGCGATCTTGATGAATCCTCAGACCTGGGTAGCTTCCGGACATCTTGGCGGATTTTCTGATCCTCTGATGGACTGTAAAGCATGTAAAGAGCGTTTTCGTGCAGATAAACTGATTGAAGATTACATGGCGGAGCAGGGAATTGAGATCGAAGGTTCTATAGACGGTTGGTCTCAGGAAGCGATGAAAAAATATATCGATGAACACGCTATCGTATGCCCGAGCTGCGGGAAAAAGGATTTTACGGATATTCGTCAGTTCAATCTGATGTTCAAGACCTTCCAGGGTGTGACGGAAGAAGCAAAGAATACGATCTATCTGCGTCCGGAGACCGCTCAGGGTATCTTTGTTAATTTCAAAAATGTACAGAGGACTTCCCGCAAAAAGGTGCCGTTCGGCATCGGCCAGATTGGAAAATCCTTCCGTAATGAGATCAGCCCAGGCAACTTTACGTTCCGTACTCGCGAATTTGAGCAGATGGAGCTGGAGTTCTTTTGTAAGCCTGGCACGGATCTGGAATGGTTCCAGTACTGGAGAGGCTTCTGCCGTGACTGGCTCTTAAGCCTTGGCATCAAAGAGGATGAGATGAGACTCCGTGATCATTCGCCGGAGGAGCTCTGCTTTTACAGTAAAGGTACAACGGATATTGAATTCCTGTTCCCGTTCGGTTGGGGTGAACTGTGGGGGATCGCGGACCGTACCGATTATGACCTGACCCAGCACCAGAACGTATCTGGAGAGGATATGAGCTATTTTGATGATGAGATTAAGGAAAAATACATTCCGTATGTCATCGAGCCGTCCCTTGGAGCAGACCGTGTGGTTCTGGCTTTCCTCTGTTCGGCTTACGACGAGGAAGAGCTGGAAGGCGGCGATATGAGAACCGTGCTCCGTTTCCATCCGGCGCTGGCTCCAGTGAAGATCGGCGTGCTTCCGCTGTCCAAGAAGCTGGCGGAGGGCGCACAGAAAGTCTACACGCAGCTTTCTAAGAAATACAACTGTGAGTATGATGACAGAGGCAATATCGGAAAGCGTTACCGTCGTCTGGACGAGATCGGGACACCGTTCTGCGTAACATACGATTTTGAATCAGAGATCGACGGTTGTGTGACAGTCCGTGACCGTGACACCATGGCACAGGAAAGAATAAAAATCGAAGAGCTGGATGCATATTTTGCAGACAAGTTTACGTTCTGATGCTTGCCTGATATCTGGAAATATGATACAGTAAATACGATAACAGCGTCTGTCACTCCACATCGTGCACCGGGAGGATAGATGCAGAATTTTAAATGGAGGTAATTGGAAAATGAAAGGAAACATTATCGTTGGTCAGTCCGGCGGACCGACCGCAGTCATTAACTCCTCTCTGGCAGGCGTGTTTTCTGCTGCAAAGGAACTGGGAGTAAAGAAAATCTATGGTATGCATCATGGTATTCAGGGCTTTCTGGCTGAGGATATCGTAGATATGTCCGAATATGTGAAGAATGATGCTGACGTTGAGATCTTAAAGAGAACTCCGTCTGCTTTCCTTGGCTCCTGCCGTTATAAACTGCCGAAGATCGAAGGTAATGAGGAAGTTTACGACAAGATGTTCGAGATCATGGACAAGTATGAGATCGAGTGCCTGTTCTATATCGGCGGCAACGATTCCATGGACACGATCAAGATGCTGTCTGATTATGCGGCTCAGAAGGGCAAGAAACAGCGCTTCATGGGTGTTCCGAAGACCATCGACAACGATCTTCCGATCACTGACCATTGCCCGGGTTATGGTTCCGCAGCAAAATATATCGCAGCTTCCTTAAAAGAAGTCATCCGTGACAATTCTTCTTTTGGTATCGAGAAACCTACCGTACTGATCTGTGAGATCATGGGACGCCATGCAGGATGGTTAACAGCTGCGGCAGCGCTTTCCAGAGATGAAGACTGCGAAGGTCCGGACCTGATCTATCTTCCGGAGAAGACCTTTGATTATGATGATTTCCTTGCAAGAATTAAAGATCTGTCCGTTAAGAAGAGCTCTGTAGTAGTTGCAGTATCTGAGGGCGTGAAGCTGGCTGACGGCCGTTTCGTATGCGAGCTTGGCGGTGGCGCAGATTTTGTGGATGCATTTGGACATAAGCAGCTTTCTGGTTGTGCTGTGACCCTGGCAAACAAGATCGCAGCAGATACGGGACTTAAGACTCGTGCCATCGAGTTCTCTACCCTTCAGAGAGCAGGTACTCATCTGGCATCCCTGAACGATATCAATGAGGCATTCAACGTTGGTTATCTGGCATGCAAGGCTGCAGATGAAGGAAAGACCGGCATGATGATCACCATCGAGGTACCGAAGAGAAGCCCGTATGAGGTGACTTATGGTATCCATGACATCCATCAGATCGCGAATGTAGAGAAGCCGGTTCCGGCAGAGTGGATCTCTGAGGACGGAACGGACGTGCTTCAGGGTTATGTGGATTACGCAAGACCGCTGATCCTTGGCGAGCTGACACCGCTGATGGTGAACGGCGTGCCGAAGCATCTGGTATTAAAGAGAGATACCTACAGGTAATTGATTGCAGAGGAAGGGGCTGTCGGAGGGGCGGTCCTGGCTGTATGATAAGCGCTCGTATGGAGTGTATCGGACACTGAATCGGCTTTG
>CAMWMT010000043.1 GCA_947175375.1 uncultured Clostridiaceae bacterium
TCAGCCAGCCCGTCTGCATCGCTCCGCTTCCACTCAGGTAATACCACGTATTCCCTAGCTTCAGCCAGCCTGTCTGCATCGCTCCGCTTCCGCTCAGGTAATACCACGTATTCCCTAATTTCAGCCAGCCCGTCTGCATCGCTCCGCTTCCACTCAGGTAATACCACGTATTCCCAAGTTTCAGCCAGCCCGTCTGCATCACGCCTTTCCCATCCATATAATACCATGTATTTCCAGACTTCAACCAACCTGTCCGCATTCTTCCATCTGCATAATAATACCACTTCCCGTTTATCAGATTCCACCCTGATGTTGGAACATGATTAGAACCGCTTCCTGTACTTCCTCCTGTATTACTCGCAGTGCCATTTCCACTGTTTCCTCCAGTTCCACTTCCTGTACTTCCTCCTGTATTGCCTGTATTTCCTCCCGTGTTACTTCCTTGATTTCCTCCAATGCCACTCTCAGAATTACTTCCAGGTACTCCTTCTGTATTTTGTGAAAGATGTGATTTAATATATATATGCCCATCACTGTCATTACGATAAGTCAGATAGATTTTCCCATTCCAGGAATAGGCTTTCAGACCCAGCACTGACTCACTGACTACCCGGTTACCAAGAACTTCCCATTTTCCATCAATGAGCGAGTATACATTTACCTGCTCTGTTTTTCCATCCTGGCAGATCACATGCGGTGCATCGCCATGAAAACATAGTTCCAGATTCAAGATATTACCGAATGTATATGGCTGATCCATTACCCGAATCCAGCTGCCGTTCGCAGACGACAGGTCATAAAGATACAGATATCCCCCATTGCTATCTGATTCCTGGCCTGTCAGAAGATAGATCTTTCCTTTATACAGTTTCATCGTTCCTGCTGTTGCTTTGGAAGAAAAATCTCCTACCGTTTTCCAGACAGAATCATATTGCTTTACAGTCCACCTGCTATTTGCACGCCATTCCCGATACATGACTACAATTTTCCCATTTTCAGCCGTAATCACAGGATTACAGATATAGGCGTCACTTTTTGCTGCAATTCCCATATCTGTCATTCCGGATAAAGTATAACGGCAGGTGTACAGCTTAGAATTATCTGCGCTTGCATATGCCAGATAGATTCCCTGCGTGTCTGAAGTCACAGCAATTTCATTTGCTCCGGTCTGTGAACTGTATACTATACTCCAGCCTTTCGATTCGTTCCATCTGAGTAACTGAACACAGGATCCTGTATTATAGACAACATAAAATGAATCCTGATATTTTACCAGATGATAGTCAAAGCCCGAACTGTAGCGCGGAGTCCCTAAAAGCTTCCATTCCGAATCAGCATATTGATAAAGATAGATTTTATTATCTGGTGACATCGTTTTCTGCAGATAATAGATCGTTCCATCTGCGCCCATGCAGGAATCCAGCCCGTACAGACTGGGTGCCTCCTGTACTGCCACAGGATTCCAGAAACCGCCATTTGAAGAAACATCATGAAATGTGATATCAAATTTAATTTGCTCTCCCTCAGCGCTTCCCACATTACTGATCACAATACCGCTGTTTGTTCCGTCCGCATAAGTCAGAGCTCCCTCTGACAGAGTAGCACCTGCATCAGGACTCCCATATGACGTACGCCCGGATTCTTTCGATAAAAATGAAAGAAATATATCTCCTTTGCCTGCCTCCCTACCATAGCTGTTATACTGATCTCCCGGCCGGAACATATAGATCTTCAGCGGCGTATTCTCCGCAGTAGCAGCCCTTTCTGATGTATTGACCCGATATATGATCAGCCCGGAACCATGAACAGTGTAATCATAATTTTTTGAATTGATATCTGTTCCCTTTTTACGAAACTCCAGTACAAAAAACTCTGTATCTGAATAGGCTGTCCGTAATATCACCGCCTGTTGATCTCTTGTCTCCCAGGTTGCCGTGGATGCAGCATACAGATGATAATCTGAACAGGTCTGCGTGACCGTCGGAATATCAAACCATTTTGTATACTTTGAACGCAGATAGGCCAGTGGATACGTCACACCGGCACTGACAGCGGACATGATATCCCACCAGCCGACCGGAACACCCGACGAACTGTACAGATCCGGATATCCGATTGTATGAAGAAACTCATGGATGAGCAGTCCTGAACTCTCTACCGGACTATACATGCCATACTCCGGCACCCGAATATAATCTTTCACATTACATCCATTGATTTTTCCAGAATCAAAATAAGAAGATTTGCGACCGTAAAACCGGTCTCTCATAGTTTTTGATCCACATGCCAGTATAATCGTCAGATTGTCAACATTTCCATCATGATTCCTGTCAACATCTGCCATGGAAATCGTATTATCTGCATTCAGTTTTTGAAGCGCCTCTTTTATAATACTGAAATCTGTGTTCAGACTGTCCCCGTCATAACTGTCTGCATTACCTGACAATGTATATGGCACAATTTTTTCCCCATCATACTGTGGAAATATATTATCCACTGTCAACTGCCCATAAGAGATATTGGAAATGTATTGTCTCATTCCGCAGGGACTGGACTCACTCCCATTAAACAGGTCCAGCGTTTTCTCCACATCTTTCAGACAGTATTGATGACTTGTGTGATCTGTATCCGCAAAATCAACAAACAACACTACATTTGCAAAATTTCCGGTTGACGGTGCACTGTAAACCGTGCCTTCCTCTACAGTCAGGGACTCTGTTTCAAGCACTTCTATCTGCTGTATATCTTCCTCAACATCAGAATCTTCTTCACCTTCTTCGAGCTCTTCTCCGGCATCAGACTCCTCTTCGCTTTCTTCGAGCTCTTCTCCGGCATCAGACTCTTCTCCACCTTCTTCGGGTTCTTCTCCGACATTGAGTTCCTCTTCGTCTTCCTGGGGCTTTTCTCCGACATCGGATTCAATGCCTTTTTCAAACTCTTCTCCAGTATCAGATTCTCTATCTGTCTCTTCCAGAAAATCCTTATCATCCAATGATACTTCTGCATCGGCAAACTCCCCTGTCTCCTCAGAAACCACTGAATCCGCAATCACACCCTCTGTTTCCGCTGCATATACTCTCACAGAAATATCCGAAAAACTTTCCAATACCAAACCTGCTGCAAGCACCACAGATAACATTCTTTTAATCGCTTTCATGCCTGTACCCTCCTCCAAACTCAAGCAGACATAACCCCAAGAATCTGATAAACGGCACATGAATTGAAGCCCCATGTGTGCAGGAATTCAGTGCCGTTTATACAAGTATAGAACGAAAATGCTGTAAATGCAAGATAATTATTTTGTTTTCAGATACTCCCCCGCATCCTTAAAGAAACTGGCCACGATCAAAAGCACGATAAATCCAATGGGGAAAGCCGCGATGATCGATACGGACTGCAGGCTGTACATGGAGTTCTCTGCAAAGATCAACGCAATGGGAAACAGGATAAACATCACTGCCCAGAAAGTACGCACCCTCTTATCCGGCTCCGTGCTCACTGAAAGCTTTTTATAAGAGTACGAAGATACTACCATTGTGATCGAATCAAAAGTTGTCGAATAAAATGCGATCATAGTCACTACCAGAAGAATCAATCCAAAACTGCTCAGAGGAAGTGTATCAAAAATCTTCAGGATTGCTTCTGAATACACTCCGCCCCCTGCGATAAATCCGGAAACATCCAATCCATGCTTCATCTGCTGTGCCATTCCATAATTTCCCAGGACAATAAACGAAGTAAATGTACCAGCCAGCCCCCAGCCATAACCACCGAGAACCGTGTTCCTGATTGTACGTCCTTTACTGATCGTTCCGATGAAGAACGGAGTCGCTACACACCACACCATCCAGTATGCCCAATAATAGATCGTCCAGTTCTGCGGAAACGAATTTTCTCGAAGCGGATCCATCCATGTGGACATGCCAATAAAATTCTGTACCAGATTGCCGAGTGCCGAGAAGCCGGTCTCCAGTATATAGGTAGTCTCGCCCCCGATCAGCAGTACATAAAGCAGCAGTACAAAAAACAAATATGCACACCAGGATGCCAGTTTTGAGATTCCCTTCATGCCAAACCATACGGTTAGTGTGTAAACCACTGCAATCAACAGGAGAATTGCAATAGTAAGCACTGTACTGTTCTTAAAGCCGAATACCCGGCTCACAGCTGCCGAAAGCAGTGGCGTAGCAAGTGAAAAGGTTGTCGCTGTTCCTGCGATCAGAGCAAAGATCGCGATCAAATCGATCACTTTTCCCCATATACCATCTACCTTGTTACCCAAAAGCGGTCTGCACGCCTCAGAAAATTTCTGCTTTTCCCGCCCTTGTACATGAAGCATAAAACCAAAAGCCACTGCAAGGACAATATAAAAGCTCCATGCAATCGGCCCCCAGTGAAAAAGCGGATAAGTCGATGCCCATTTCTGGATTCCCCCCATGTCTTCAATATGTGTCTCATTCGCATATAACGCCCACTCGCACAGGGAGTAGAACAGGATATCCGCAGCCATCGTCGACGTAAAGATCATGGTTCCCCACTGAAAAGAGGAGTACTGAGGCTTTTCTGTCTCCCCCAGTTTAATCCTGCCATACCGCGAAAACGCCATATAGATCGTACATCCGAAAATCCCCGTCCCAAGCAGGGCATAATAGATACCGCAGTCATCACCCAGAAATCCCCTGACCGCCTGAAGCAGCAGCGCTGACCGCTCCGGCATTATCATGAAAACGGCACATACTGCCACGACTCCCACAAGCGGCACGATCGTAGAAAACCAGTCAATCTGTTTTCCAAGTGTCTTTTTATCATCCATGTCTGTTTACCTCATTATATAAGTTTGATCCAGAGCTGCCAGCTCCGAAAAATTATCAATCTCAACCACATCGCCATACTGCATGGGATGGATTCCCAGTTCATACTCCTCCGGATAACAAAACAACGCCACATCATCCCAGTAGATCTGATGGTTCTTCTTCGTCTCAAATTCGATCTCCAGATGCCGCTTTAACCTGCGCCCATCCTCTGCGCTCCATCGGGAGACGCTGTAAAGCTGCCAGCCCCCGCTTCCGCCGGTCCGGCTGCACCCTGTAACGACTCCATCCTCCACCATCAGCAGCCATTCATCCGTCTCTCCGTCTGTCCAGACCGCATTATATCCGGAGCGTTCAAAAACCGGACTTAAAACTTTCTGATTATATATCATCTGATCTCCATCCAGAATCATGGCTTCTTCTAGATGTTCTCTCGCCACATACAGAGAAGAAATATTATTACATGTGTTATAATACGGATTTTCAATCAGCTTGACACCCTGATACTCTTCTTCCAGGCACTGGAATTTTTCCTTCAAATGTCCAATTACAATATAGATTTCATGGATTCCGTTTGCATGCAGCCCCTGAATCACTGTATCGATCATCCGCACACCGTTTACCTTCACCAATGGCTTAGGGGTATTCAGCGTTACCGGCTGCATCCGTTTTCCGATCCCGGCCGCCATAATAATTGCCTGTTTTACATGATGCATCATTTCGTCTCCCTCATCTCCTGCAGCTTTCTCTGGACGATCCGGTAATAATCTTTAGCGTATCTATACTGGCGCAGGGAGTACTCGCCGAATTCAACCCCTAGACTCCTTTTGTATTCGCACCAGTTGCTCCACAGTAGACCACAGACCGCAATGTATGCATAGATCTTGATCTGTGTCTCCCGTCTGCAGCCTTCCGGAAAATATGCCTGAATCAGCTGGTCCGTCTGTCGCCTGTCATACAGAGAGTAGATACAGAACATCGCAATATCCACATGAGGATCCTGCATCCCCGCATATTCCCAGTCGATCAGAAGTATCTCCTGTTTTCCTTCAGCATTGGTATAAAACAGAAAATTGTCCGGCACCGCATCAATATGTGTCAGTACTTTTTCTCCTGCCTGAGACTGGATATAATCTTTCAGAGAGAGCACATTTTCTTTTGTCTTCTTATAATCCTTATAAACGGAAGGCGCCCCGTTCCACAGACTCTCATAAAACTCGATCTGCCGGAACAGGTCAAATTCATGATCTACGGAAAGCTTCATCTCATGGAACCGGCGAAGCCGTTCCATACACAGGCGGACATCCTCTTCACGCATTGGGTCACATACTCTCGCCCCTTCCAGAAATTCCGTAATCTTATATCCATGAGCCGGGTCCATGTATACAACATCATCACATATATCCCTGTTGGCAATCGCCTGGTACACATGTGCTTCCTGTAACCGGTCGATCATCTGATCGGTCCCTTCTCCGGGAATACGCATGATATACGTCTTTCCTCTGCAATTAAAGAGAAACGAGCGGTTTGTCATGCCTTTTTTCAGGACTTTGATATCTGTCACTTCTTCTTCCTTAGTATGCAGTGCCATTGCGATCGCTGTGATCGCATCTGTCTTCAACTGGTTGGAATTCTCATCCAGTTCCCTGAGCTGCTCATAAGTATTGATCTCAACCACGTCTGCCGAGTGCACCACTTTCGCCTTCACGATCATGCGGTCTTTCTGATACAATGCCTCTTCCCAGAAAGCGCCGTCATACCGGGAATCCTGGCTGAGCCTTCTTATCTGCTCCCGAACCGCTGCCGCCTGTTCCTCCAGCAGATAGGCAATCCCAACCATCCCATTTCCTCCCATGGAATCCGGAATGGACACCAGCTCCATCTTCCGGTTCACCCGCACAGAGCTTTCGTTATCCACCAGGTCGCTGACCATATACCAGGAATACAGCTCTCTTCGGCTGAATGGATTTTTATCACACCAGATATCGCATGGCACTACATAAGCATTGGTCAGATATTTTAGTGCCCGTTTCAGCGAATGCAGGTTATTCCTGGATGCATATTCCGGATTCACGATCAATTCTACTCCATATTCATCAATCAGATATTCATACTGCTCTTTCATAAATCCAACCACCATGTAGATGTTTTGGATACCTGCCTCCTGAAGCTGACGGATCAATCGTTCTACCAGCGGTTCTCCATCCACCTCCAGCAGTCCTTTGGGTACCTCCATGTTGATCGGAACCATTCGCATACCAAAACCGGCAGCCAGTATCACTGCATTCCTGGGTGCCTTTTTTCTGAATTCATCCATTGCCTTCTCCGTAGGCCTGATATCAGCATCCAGATACCCCTGCTCTATCAAAGATTTGACCGAACGATTGACAATACCCAGAGAATGTCCGGTTGTCTCGGATAAAGCACGCTGATTAATATAGGGTTCTGACAGCAATATCGTCAGAATATCACATTCCTGTTTGTTCATATAATCTCTCCATATTATTTTTCGTGAACATTCGAACATTAAGATAGCACAGATATTGACGCTTGTCAATACCTGTGCCTGTATCCGACCTTACTTAATCTCTTCTGAAAATATCTCTTGTATACACCTTCCCCATTACGTCATCCAGCTCCGCCTCATAACGGTTAACAATAATAACATCACATATCTGCTTGAACTCTTTCAAATCATTACACACCCGGCTGCCAAAAAAACGGCTATTATGTTCAAGGGTCGGTTCATAGACAATGACTTCCGCTCCTTTGGCCTTGATACGCTTCATCACACCCTGAATGGAACTCTGCCGGAAATTATCACTGCCTGCTTTCATGGTGAGACGATATACTCCTACCGTCACATGTCTGCCAGGCATACCGTTTCTGCCATTGGGGCCTTCGTAATAATTTGCTTTTTCTAGTACTTTGTCCGCAATAAAATCCTTTCTGGTTCTATTTGCTTCAACAATCGCCTGGATCAGATTCTCTGGCACATTTTCATAGTTGGCGAGAAGCTGTTTGGTATCCTTCGGAAGGCAATATCCGCCATATCCAAAGGACGGATTATTGTAGTGAGTCCCAATCCTTGGATCCAGACACACTCCGTCTATAATATCCCTGGTATTCAGCCCATGAACCTCCGCATAGGTATCTAGTTCATTGAAATAAGACACCCGAAGTGCCAGATAGGTATTGGCAAAAAGCTTGACTGCCTCCGCTTCTGTATACTGCATAAAAAGTGTCGGTATCTCTTCTTTTAATGCGCCTTCCTGTAAAAGCTCGGCAAACGTATGAGCCGCCTGTTCCATCTTTTCATTCTGTCCCGGTATGCCCACAATAATTCTAGATGGATACAGATTGTCGTATAGCGCCTTCCCTTCTCTTAAAAACTCAGGTGAAAACAGGAGCTTCTCACATCGATATCTTTTCCGCATCTGCATGGTAAAGCCAACCGGAACCATAGATTTTACAACAATCACCGCTTCCGGATTGTATTTTTGTACAAGCTGGATCACCTGTTCTACCGAACTGGTATTAAAATAGTTTTTTACTGGATCATAATTGGTAGGTGTAGAAACAATCACAAAGTCCGCTTCTTTATATGCATATTCTGCGTCCATCGTTGCAGTTAGATGCAGTTCATGCTTCGCCAGATATTCTTCAATCTCCCTGTCCACGATCGGAGACTTTCCAGAGTTGATCAAATCTACTTTTTCTTGTACAATATCCACTGCATATACCTGATGGTTCTGCGACAGAAGAACCGCATTGGACAACCCTACATAACCGGTTCCGGCTATGGCAATTGTATATCTTCTACTTATAGTTTTCATCAGACCTTATTCCTTCCTGTCTAACCCCTGTTATTATTCTATCATGCGACACTGCATTTCACAAGGAAATTGTATGGTCATGAACCGGTTTCAAAGCATGCTCTCATAGATCTCCTCAAACCTCTCCATCATCTTCTCCTCCGAGAACACCTTCTTCACCCATTCCCGGCAAGCCCTGCTTTTCGCTCCCAACTCTGTCGAATTCCCGAATGCCTCCCGAATCACCTCCGCCATCGCCTCCGCGCTAACCTCCTTCGCAAGCCATCCGCAGGATTCCTCTACGATCTCCGGCATCGTACACACCGGAAACGCCGCTACCGGCGTCCCGCATGCCATAGCCTCAATATTTGTAAGCCCAAAGGTCTCATACACCGACGGATTTACCAGCAGATCCACCATTGCATAAAATTCATTCAGCTCCTTCCGCGTATGCAGATACCCAAAATGCCGGACCAAGAACCTGGTATTCAGTTCTTTTAATTTCTCATTCTCCTGCCCTGCGATGAGCAAAAGATAATGCTCCGGGTCCGGAATCTGTACAAGCGCTTCCAGCAGATAGTTCATTCCTTTCAGCTTCTTCCCCGGATCCGCCGCAATAAAACCGATGATATTTCCTTTAAACTCAATCTGATACTGCCTCCGTACCTCCTGTTTATCAAGCGGCTGCCATAGCTTTGTATCCAGGCTGTTATAAACCCGTACACAAGGCAACCCCTGCAGATGAGAAGCCTCAAACTGCTGCTTCATCCACTCGGACGGAACCGTAAACAGGATCTTCTGCTCCCGAAAAGCCTTCTGTTTTTCCTTAAAAAGCTGTCCTGCCACATCCTTCCGAAGCGCCGGATAGTTTCCCAGACAGTCACAGGTACGGCATCCTTCCTTCCACCGGTCCTCACATCCATGAGGATAGGTGCAGTGCCCGGTCATCGCCCAGAAATCATGCAGCGTCCAGACCACAGGACATTGTGTCGCAATATCCATAATGTCCCGGATCCCAAGAAAATTATCATGTGGATTATGCAGATGAACCACATCAATATGATGCTTCTTAATAAAGGAACGGATATACCATCTGCTGTACCAGATATGAAGACTTCTATTTCCATGATTTCCCGTGATCAGCCGATTAAAGATCCGCATCAGCCGGGAATGGTAGATGACATGAACTCCTTTCGGCAGCTTTGAATTTTTCATATCATAGCTGACGATCTGCCAGGTCTGATGGCCCCTGTTCCGCATCCCATGAAACAGTTGGGAAGTAACCTTTTCCGCGCCGCCACACTGATAAGTCGTATTCAGATATAAAATATTCATATTCGTCTCTACTCCTCCCTGCAGACAACCCATCAGAAGCCGTCTGCCATCAACAATTCTGGCATTATTTTATCAGACTAGTACCGGATTAGCAATTTTTTTCATTTTCTACAGGATTTACTGTCAAATTTCTTTTTCTCAATCGTTTATATATAAATGGCATAAAATTCTGGCATTTATTAAACACCAGATATGTAAATTAAATACAAAAATAAAAGACAACAAAAGAGGAGACCATAATTCATGAATGAAACAAATGAAATCAAATTTACCGTCAGCAAAATCTCTGAAAACGATCGCAGTGCGTTTATTCAGCATCTCAAAAATTCCATTCAGGACTATGATCCACAATTACAGATCGATATATCCGAGACTGAACCTTTTTTCTGGCTTACCACAAGAAAAGGATATTTTAAACTATACTATTCCAAATGCCGTTTTATTGAAACAGACCGACGAAGCCTAGTCTTCCACTGCGAAGGCAGTGTCCACCGTAAAAACGGAAAGATATCCGTGATCCTGGAAGAACTCCCTCACCATCTGTTCTTCCGGTGCAACAACAGCTATATTGTAAATCTGCAGTACATCAATGAGATCATTCCGGATGGAGACCGTTATAGCATCCTGCTCCATTCAGGAGAAAAGCTCCCTCTCAGCAGAAGCCGTTATCAGAAATGTCTCAAGGCACTGAATATACTGAAAGAATCCTGAATCATTCAGGTTCTCTGAAGACGACAGAAATACTAATTTTTCCCACAAAAACAAGAGAGGCCGCCGCACGATAAAACCATGCGGCTGCCTCTCTGTACCTTATTCCATCACAACTTTTTTAAAGCTCTTCTTTCCCCTTTTCACTACGAGGCCAGCTTTCACCTGCTCCATCGTATAGGAAGCCGCAATATCCGTCACTTTCTCTCCATCTACGGACACACCGCCCTGCTGTACGTTCCGCCTTGCTTCTGAACGGGAAGCACAGAGTCCGGACTTATGCACAATCGTCAGGATATCCACTTTCCCATCCCGGAAATCCTCTGGAGAAAGCACTGCTGTCGGCATATCCTCTGCATTGCCGCTTCCGAACAGCGCCCGGGCACTGTCCTGGGCTTTCCTGGCCTCTTCCTCACTGTGTACCAGCTTTGTCAGTTCATAAGCAAGAATCTCCTTTGCTTCATTCAGCCTGCTTCCTTCCCACTGATCCATGGCATTGATCTGTTCCAGCGGAAGGAATGTCAGCATTCGCAGACATTTGAGCACATCAGCATCGGCCACATTTCTCC
>CAMWMT010000044.1 GCA_947175375.1 uncultured Clostridiaceae bacterium
AGGCCGGGATTACCCGTTCTGTGATCGTCAATGCGCTTCGGAAGTTCGAAAGCGCAGGTGTGATCGAATCCCGTTCCTCTGGCATGAGAGGGACCAGTATCCGGGTATTGAATGACTGCGTTTTTGAGGAACTGGAGCAGGTAAAGATCCATAAAGCAGATATGAAGATTATAAAGAAATGCTAAAAAATGAAAAAATCGAAATTTTCCCATTGACAATTTGGTTTTTGCGTACTAATATAATAGCCAGAGATTAGCACTCGATTCAAGTGAGTGCTAATAACCTGTAACAGGACTATGTGAAGGAGGAATCATCATGAAATTAGTACCATTAGGCGACAGAGTCGTATTAAAACAAAATGAAAAAGAAGAGACGACCAAATCCGGTATCATTCTGGCAGCAAAAGCACAGGAGAAGCCGGTGACTGCAGAAGTCGTAGCAGTTGGACCGGGCGGCATGGTAGATGGCAAGGAAGTGACCATGCAGGTAAAACCGGGCGATCAGGTTATCTATTCCAAATACGCAGGAAACGAAGTAAAGCTTGACGAAGAAGAATATGTAATCGTAAGACAGAATGATATTCTTGCAATCGTTGAATAATTAATGTAAATGAAAACAGCAAAAGTCCGCCCAACGCCCGGAAGGATTTCAGGACATGGGGGTTGGAAGGGCTGAAGCGGAGCTTAAATAGGAGGAATTAATCATGGCGAAAGAAATCAAACATGGCGTAGACGCCAGAGTCGCACTGGAAGCCGGTGTGAATAAACTTGCAGATACCGTAAGTGTAACCCTTGGACCGAAAGGAAGAAACGTAGTTCTTGACAAACAGTTCGGCACTCCGCTGATCACCAACGATGGTGTGACCATCGCAAAGGAGATCGAGCTTGAGGATGCATTCGAGAACATGGGCGCACAGCTTGTTAAGGAAGTTGCGACCAAGACCAACGATGTGGCTGGTGATGGTACAACGACCGCTACCGTTCTTGCACAGGCAATGATCAACGAAGGAATGAAGAACCTGGCAGCAGGTGCGAACCCGATCATCTTAAGAAAAGGTATGAAGAAAGCAACCGATGCTGCAGTAGAAGCGATCGCAGAGATGAGCAGCAAGGTTACCGGCAAGCATCAGATGGCAAGAGTCGCAGCAATCTCTGCAGGCGACGATGAAGTCGGCAACATGGTTGCAGATGCTATGGAGAAAGTGGCTAATGACGGTGTTATCACCATCGAAGAGTCCAAGACCATGAAGACTGAGCTGGACGTAGTAGAAGGTATGCAGTTTGACCGCGGATACATCTCGGCATATATGGCAACCGATACCGAGAAGATGGAAGCAGTTCTGGATGATCCGTTTATCCTGATCACAGACAAGAAGATCAGCAACATCCAGGAGATCCTTCCGGTACTGGAGCAGCTGGTACAGTCCGGCAAGAAGCTTCTCATCATCGCTGAGGATATCGAGGGCGAGGCTCTGACGACTCTGGTACTGAACAAATTGCGTGGCACCTTTACTGCAGTAGGCGTAAAAGCACCGGGTTATGGTGACAGAAGAAAAGCAATGCTGCAGGATATCGCGATCCTGACCGGTGGTACTGTAATCTCCGAAGAAGTTGGTCTGGAGCTTAAGGATGCGACCATCGAGATGCTCGGTCGTGCAAAATCCGTAAAGGTTCAGAAAGAGAATACCGTCATCGTAGACGGCCTTGGAAGCAAAGAGGAGATCGAGAATCGGATCAAGACGATCAAGACCGAGATCGACGCTACCAAATCCGAGTTTGACAAAGAAAAACTTCAGGAGCGTTTTGCGAAGCTGGCAGGCGGCGTAGCAGTCATCCGTGTAGGTGCAGCTACCGAGACCGAGATGAAAGAAGCAAAACTCCGCATGGAGGATGCGCTGGCAGCTACCAGAGCGGCAGTGGAAGAAGGCATCATCTGTGGCGGTGGCGCAGCTTATATCCATGCATCCAAGGATGTGGAGAAGCTGGTAGATACACTCGAAGGCGATGAGAGAACCGGTGCAAAGGTGATCCTGAAAGCGCTTGAGGCTCCACTGTTCCACATTGCATCCAATGCAGGACTGGAAGGAGCAGTCATCATCAACAAAGTGCATGAGGCTGAAAAAGGCATCGGCTTTGACGCACTGAAAGAGGAGTATGTAGATATGGTAGAAGCAGGTATCCTGGATCCGGCAAAGGTGACCAGAAGCGCCCTGCAGAATGCGACCAGCGTTGCAGCTACCTTCCTGACCACAGAGGCATGTGTGGCAAATATCAAAGAAGAAGTTCCTCCGATGCCGGCAGGCGGTGGCGGAATGGGCATGATGTAATTCCGACAGACTTATATAGAAAAAGGGCGTTGCGTGGCAGCGTCCTTTTTCCATATGCGAATGCCCGCATATGGAAGTTTGTTGCTGACGCAGCATGCGGGCCGCGCAGCGGGGGTGTTGCAAAATGTATCCCTGTCTGTGTGCTCAGCACTCGTATGGAATGGATCGGACAGAAAACAGGCTTTGTCTGTCTCATTCGGACATGTTATGTCCGTCTGAGGCAGACAAAACCAGTCTTCAGTCCGCTCCAATCCACACAGCGTTGCTGAGTACACGGACAGAGATATATTTTGCAACACCCCCAGATTGCACAGGAAAAATTTCTCCTGCCCGATCAAAATACATTGACATAATGGATTCTATCTGATAGACTGTTTTAAATATTAAAAGATGTATTATTTTTGCTACTAAATCAGCATATATTTATTAGTAAATATAATAAATAAAGATGAAAACAAAAGAAAGAGAGGAAAAGAAATGGGTAAAATTATCGGTGAAGGCATTACATTTGATGACGTTCTTCTGGTACCTGCCTATTCAGAAGTGATCCCCAATCAGGTCAATCTGGAGACCTGGCTGACGAAGAAGATCAAGCTCAACATTCCAATGATGAGCGCGGGGATGGATACCGTGACAGAATACCGGATGGCGATCGCCATGGCAAGACAGGGCGGTATCGGCATTATTCATAAGAATATGTCTATTGAAGCACAGGCAGAAGAAGTAGATAAGGTGAAGCGTTCTGAGAATGGCGTCATCACGGACCCGTTTTCTTTGACTCCGGAACATACACTGGCAGATGCAGATGCGCTGATGAGCAAATACCGGATTTCCGGCGTGCCGATCACAGAAGGGAAAAAGCTGGTAGGCATCATTACTAACCGGGATCTGAAGTTTGAAACCGATTTTACAAAGAAGATCAAGGAATCCATGACATCTGAGAACCTGGTCACGGCACAGGAAGGTATCACGTTGGATGAGGCGAAGACGATCCTTGGGAAAGCAAGAAAGGAAAAGCTTCCGATCGTTGACGAAGATTTTAATCTGAAAGGCCTGATCACGATCAAGGATATCGAAAAACAGATCAAATACCCGCTGGCTGCAAAAGACGCACAGGGAAGGCTTCTGTGCGGAGCCGGCATCGGAATCACCGCAAATGTGCTGGAACGTGCAGAAGCGCTGATTGACGCACATGTGGATGTACTGGTTCTGGATTCGTCTCACGGACACTCTGCAAATGTGATTCGCTGCCTGAGAATGTTAAAGGAGGCCTACCCGGACATTCAGGTGATCGCCGGCAATGTGGCGACAGGAGCAGCAACAAAGGCACTCATTGAGGCAGGTGCGGACGCGGTGAAAGTTGGTATCGGACCTGGTTCCATCTGTACGACCCGCGTGGTATCCGGCGTTGGCGTTCCTCAGATCAGCGCGATCATGAACTGCTACGAAGTGGCAAAGGAATATGGTGTGCCGATTATTGCGGACGGCGGCATCAAGTATTCCGGAGATATCACCAAATCGCTTGCGGCAGGCGCCAATGTCTGCATGATGGGCAGCATCTTCGCAGGCTGTGATGAGAGTCCGGGATCATTCGAACTGTATCAGGGAAGAAAATATAAAGTATATCGCGGCATGGGTTCCATCGCTGCCATGGAGAACGGTTCCAAAGATCGGTATTTCCAGAACGATGCGAAAAAACTGGTGCCGGAAGGCGTGGAAGGACGCGTGGCCTACAAAGGATTTGTGGAGGATACCATCTTCCAGCTGTTAGGCGGCCTGCGTTCCGGTATGGGACTGTGCGGAGCTGCAGATGTGGAGACGCTGAAAACAACAGCAGAATTTATGAAGATCTCGGCGGCTTCTCTGAAAGAAAGCCATCCCCATGATATCCATATCACGAAGGAAGCGCCGAATTACAGCGTAAATGAATAAATAACAGCCGATTCTCTTATACCGGCGATAAGGCATCCGCCGCAGGCAGGTGTTCCTTCTAAACCTCCGTATCCTGGGGCAGGTCTTATGGGAATGCTTGTCTGCGGTGGGGTGGTTTTGGCACCTTTTTGTTGTAAAAGTTCGGAAGAAATGGTAAACTAATCCTGTAAGATGATCTTTGCTGCGTCTGTGAAACAGTCGTGCGGAATAAAATATAATAAAATGACAGGAGAAACAGGAATTATGAGGAAAACAAAGATTGTATGTACCCTGGGACCATCTACGGATAATGAGGAAGTTCTGCGCCAGTTGATGCTGGAAGGCATGGCAGTTGCCAGGATGAATTTTTCTCACGGGACGCATGAGGAACAGAAGGTACGGCTGGACGCAGTGAAAAAGATCCGGGAAGAACTGGGACTTCCTGTGGCAGCACTTCTGGATACCAAGGGACCGGAGATCCGTATCGGAGAAGTGGAAGGCGGAAAGCTGGAACTGAAAGCTGGGCAGACCTTTACGCTTACGGATGAAGAGATGGTCGGTACAGCAGAGAAGGTGTCTATTACGTATAAGGAACTGTATCAGGATGTCTGCCCGGGAGATTCGATACTGATCGATGACGGACTGATCGGGATGGAAGTACTGCGGATTGAAGGGAAAGAGATCATCTGCCAGGTGAGAAACGGTGGATTTATTTCCAATCGCAAGGGCGTGAACGTACCGGGCGCAGAGCTTCGGATGCCATTCATAAGTGAGAAAGACTATGAAGATATTGTCTTTGGGGCGGAGCAGGGCTTTGATTATATCGCAGCGTCCTTTACCCGGACTGCCGAGGATATCCTGGAGCTTCGGAAGGTCCTGCAGGATCACAATGGAGAAGGGATCCGGATCATTGCCAAGATCGAAAATATGCAGGGCGTGGAGAACTGTGCGGCAATTCTTCGGGTAGCGGACGGCATCATGATCGCCAGAGGAGACATGGGAGTGGAGATTCCTCTGGAAGAGGTTCCGGTGATCCAGAAGAAGCTGATCCGCCTGTCGATCAGTATGGACAAGCCGGTGATCACGGCGACGCAGATGCTGGATTCCATGATGAAGAATCCGCGCCCGACTCGTGCAGAGACCTCCGATGTGTCCAACGCCATCTATCAGGGAACCAGTGCAATCATGTTGTCCGGAGAGACGGCTGCAGGTGCTTATCCCATTGAGGCAGTGAAGACCATGGCGCGTATCGCACAGCGTACCGAGAAAGATATTGATTATACAACCGAATTCAAGCCTCGCAAAGTATCTCATCGTCCGGATGTGACCAATGCTATCTCTCATGCGACTTGTACCACGGCTATGGACCTGAAGGCTGCAGCCATCGTGGCAGTTTCAAAATCCGGAAAGACGGTAGGCAGTATTTCCAAATACCGTCCGTCTGTTCCAATTATCGGCTGTTCCACAGAGGAGCGGGTGTGCCGTCAGCTGAATCTGTGTTGGGGTGTCGTGCCAATCCTGATGGAAGAAGAAGAAAATGCAGATGAGCTGTTCGATCATGCAGTTGAGAAGGCAGAGCAGAAGGGCCTAATCCGGAGAGGCGAGCTGGCGGTCATCACGGCAGGTGTACCTCTTGGAATGTCCGGAACGACGAACATGATCAAAGTGCATGTGGCAGGTAACACGCTGATCACTGGAAAAGGATGCAACAAGTTAAAGAAGTCCGGAAAAGTCTGTGTGTGCAAGGATATGACAGATCTGGAACACAATTTCCAACCGGGCGATATTCTGGTCGTGGATCAGACGACCAATGAGATGATGAGCAGGCTGAAAGATGCGGCGGGTATCGTAACAGAGACTGGAGACCGTTACAGCCATGCGGCGATCGTAGGTATGGCACTGGATATTCCGGTTATCGTGGCAGCAAGAAATGCAGGCAGTATTCTGAAGTCCGGAACATTTGTGACCATTGATGCGGAGCAGGGAATCGTATACAGCGGTAAATAATTTTGGGAAAATAATATAGAATGAAGGGATATGATTATGGAACTTACGACGATTCGGGAATTATATAAAGACAGAGAGTCGTATATTGACAAGGAGATCACGGTAGGCGGCTGGGTTCGCAGTGTGAGGGATTCCAAAAGCTTTGGATTCCTGGTACTGCATGATGGTACATTTTTTGATACATTGCAGATCGTCTATCATGATACGATGGAGAATTTTTCCCAGGTCAGTAAATTGAATGTGGGTGCGGCAGTCATCGTAAGAGGAACACTGGTGGCGACTCCTCAGGCGAAGCAGCCTTTTGAGATCCAGGCGGTGGAAGTGACGCTGGAAGGAGCATCGGCGCCGGATTATCCGCTCCAGAAGAAGCGACATACACTGGAGTATCTGAGGACCATGACACATTTGCGTCCCAGGACCAACATGTTCCAGGCAGTGTTCCGGGTGCGTTCACTGACTGCTTATGCCATCCATAAGTTTTTCCAGGAGCGGGGGTTTGTCTATGTTCATACGCCGCTGATCACTGGTAGTGATTGCGAGGGCGCCGGGGAGATGTTCCAGGTGACGACACTGGATCTGGAAAATGTACCAAAGACATCGGAAGGGACCGTGGATTTCTCGCAGGATTTCTTCTGTAAGCCGACGAATCTGACCGTCAGCGGACAGCTGAATGCAGAGACATTTGCCATGGCTTTCCGGAATGTGTATACCTTTGGTCCGACTTTCCGTGCGGAGAATTCCAATACGACCCGCCATGCGGCAGAGTTCTGGATGATCGAGCCTGAGATGGCATTTGCTGATCTTACGGATAACATGCAGGTTGCGGAAGATATGTTGAAATATGTAATCCGCTATGTGCTGGAGCATGCGCCGGAAGAGATGAATTTCTTCAACTCTTTTGTGGATAAAGGGCTTCTGGACCGGCTGAATCATGTGCTGAATTCCGAATTTGGGCATGTGACTTATACAGAGGCAATTGAGATTCTGGAAAAGAATAACAAAAAGTTTGATTATAAAGTATCCTGGGGCTGTGACCTGCAGACGGAGCATGAGCGCTATCTGACAGAGCAGGTGTTTAAGCGGCCGGTATTCGTGACAGATTATCCGAAGGAGATCAAGGCTTTCTATATGAAGCTGAATGAGGATAATAAGACGGTTGCGGCCATGGACTGCCTGGTTCCGGGGATTGGAGAGATCATCGGTGGAAGCCAGAGAGAGGACAACCTGGAGAAGTTGTCTGCAAGGATGGATGATCTTGGACTGAACAAAGAGGATTATGGATTCTATCTGGATCTCAGAAAATACGGGACAGTGCGCCATTCTGGTTTCGGACTGGGCTTTGAACGCTGTGTCATGTATCTGACCGGCATGGGAAATATCCGCGACGTGGTACCTTTCCCGCGGACGGTGAAAAACTGCGATCTGTAACAGGATCTGGAGAGATTGAGGAGAAAAAGTGGCAGAAGAGAAACATACACACATTGCTCCTGACGGGACGGTATATGAACATGTGCACGGGCAGGATCATGAACACAGTCATTCCGTCGGACACGTCCACAGTCATTCATCTGGACATGCTCACGGACATACGCATGCCAATACAAAGGCTGTGCTGAACCGTCTTTCTCGTGCCATCGGACATCTGGAGTCCATCCGGCGTATGGTGGAGGAAGGGAGAGACTGCAGTGAGGTGCTGATTCAGCTTTCAGCTGTGAAGTCTGCGATCAACAATACAGGAAAGGTGATTCTGAAGGACCATATTGAACACTGTCTGGTGGAAGCCGTGGAGTGCGGAGATATGGAGTCGATCTCGGATCTGACGGAGGCAATCGATCGTTTTATGAAGTAAAGAGGGAAGGGGTTGTCGGAAAGTGGGGGCCCGGCTGTATGATAAGCGCTCGTATGGAGTGTATCGGACAGAGAACAGGTTCTGTCTGCCTCATTTGGACATGTTATGTCCACCTGAGACAGACAGAACCTGTCCTCTGTCCGCTCCAATCCATACAGCGCTGCTTATCATACAGCCGGGATCGAATTTTCCGATGATCCCTTTATTTTTAGTTTTGTGTAATATAGTAGAATTTATGAAAGAATATTTGGGTATATTTTTCCCGTTTGTCTATTGCGCAGGAAGGGTATATGGTATATACTTTTAATCAACATCTGCAAAAAAAGTGTAAAACAGACACAATATCTAGTGGTCACTTTGTGTGCTTCACAGAGACCGGGCATACCTGCAGTTTGGCTGAAAGGGGGAAACAGATCATTGTATGTAATTAAAAAAGACGGGACCAGAGAACAGTTTAATGTGGAAAAAGTGGTAAACGCTGTCAATAAATCTGCAGCCAGGATCCTTTATAAATTTTCTGACGAAGAGGTTGAATATATCTGTAAATTTGCACAGGAGAGTGCAGAGTCCTTGGGAAAAGAAGGGATCGATATCCAGGATATGCACAACATCGCGGAGCGGGCGCTGGAGAAAGTGAATCCGGCGGTGGCGAAGAGCTATCGGGACTATCGGAATTATAAAAAGGATTTCGTACATATGATGGACGACGTGTATACGAAGAGTCAGTCCATCCGCTATATTGGGGACAAGAGTAATGCCAATACGGACAGCGCTCTGGTAGCAACCAAGAGAAGCTTGATCTTTAATGAATTGAACAAAGAGCTGTACCGGAAGTTTTTCATGACTAGGAACGAGCTGCAGGCGTGCAGGGACGGATACATCTATATCCACGATCAGTCAGCAAGGTTGGACACCATGAATTGCTGTCTGTTTGATATCGGCAATGTCTTAAGCGGCGGCTTTGAGATGGGAAATGTGTGGTATAATGAACCGAAGACACTGGATACGGCGTTTGACGTCATGGGGGATATCATCTTAAGTACGGCAGCGCAGCAGTACGGCGGTTTTACGGTACCGGAGGTGGACAAGGTGCTGGCTCCGTACGCAGAAAAAAGTTATGTGAAATACAAAAAGGAATTTCTGTCCTATACAGATCCCTCCTGGGAAGGGGCAGAGGAGAAAGCGGAACTCTATGCCATGAAGAAGGTTCGCAGGGATTTTGACCAGGGCTGGCAGGGGATCGAGTACAAGCTGAATACAGTAGGGTCTTCCAGAGGAGATTATCCATTTGTGACTGTGACTATGGGCCTGGGTCAGGAACGGTTTGCGAAGATGTGTAACATTTCCCTTCTGCAGGTTCATCAGGGTGGACAGGGAAAGCCTGGTAGCAAGAAACCGGTGCTCTTTCCAAAGATTGTTTTCCTGTATGATGAAGCGATCCATGGAAAGGGATGCTGCTGTGAGGATGTCTTTGAGGCGGGCATCGACTGCTCCTCAAAGACCATGTATCCGGACTGGCTGTCTTTAAGCGGAGAAGGCTATATCTCGGATATGTACCAGAAATATGGACGGGTCATCAGTCCCATGGGCTGCCGGGCGTTCTTAAGCCCGTGGTATGAGAGGGGCGGCATGAAACCGGCAGATGAAGAGGACAAGCCCATTTTCGTGGGACGTTTTAATGTAGGAGCGGTGAGTCTGCATCTGCCCATGATTCTGGCGCGGTCCCGTTCTGAGGACAGGGATTTTTACGAGGTGTTGGACTACTATCTGGAGATGATCCGTAATCTCCATATCCGTACCTATGATTATCTGGGAGAGATGCGTGCGTCCACCAATCCGCTGGCCTACTGTGAAGGCGGATTCTATGGTGGTCATCTGAATCCCCATGACAAGATCAAGCCGCTTTTGAAGCCCATGACAGCATCGTTTGGCATCACTGCCCTGAATGAGCTGCAGCGGCTGTACAATGGAAAATCCATTCGGGAAGATGGAGAGTTCGCATTGGAGGTCATGCGGTATATCAATAAAAAGATCACGCAGTTCAAGGAGGAGGACGGCAATCTCTATGCTATCTATGGTACTCCGGCAGAGAGCCTGTGCGGCCTGCAGATTGAGCAGTTCCGCAAAAAGTATGGGCTGGTGGAGAATGTTTCCGACCGTCCTTATGTGAGCAACAGTTTCCATTGTCATGTGACGGAGGATATGACACCTATCGAGAAACAGGACTGCGAAGGACGGTTCTGGGAGCTCTGCAACGGCGGGAAGATCCAGTATGTACGCTATCCGGTGGGATATAATAAAGAAGCAGTCCGTACGCTGGTGCGGCGCGCCATGAAGAAAGGCTTCTATGAAGGCGTGAATCTGTCGCTGGCATATTGCGACGACTGCGGTCATCAGGAACTGGATATGGACGTGTGCCCGAAGTGCGGCAGCCGAAATCTGACGAAGATCGACCGGATGAATGGGTATCTGTCGTATTCCAGAGTAAAAGGGGATACCCGTTTGAATGCGGCAAAGATGGCGGAGATTGAAGAAAGGGTATCCATGTAGGGAGACGATAATAAAAGGGGTTGTCAGGAAAGTGAAGCCCCGGCTGTATGATAAGCGCTCGTATGGAGTGTATCGGACAGCCGGGGCTAGTTTCTCGAAAATCCAATATCTTTTTTGGTCTACGGGAATCAGTCATCGATTCCAAAGGTGTATTCCAGTTTATCTTCTGCGGTATCCAGACGGTCTTCCAGTCGTTCCAGCTCCTGTTCCAGAGACCGATATTCATCTTGGGAAAGGGCATTGTTCCGATACAGGTTTTCCAGTTCATCTTCATGGAGGTCCAGATCATCATCAATCTTTTCTTCCTCCTGCTTAAAAGCAAGAAACTGTTCGATGTCATCAGCAGCGGAACCGGAAGGTACGGCTGCATTTACCTTTTCCTCAAAATCAGAGACCATAGTGGTGAGTTCTTC
>CAMWMT010000045.1 GCA_947175375.1 uncultured Clostridiaceae bacterium
CCGCGCCCTCCGAGCTCTGCAACAGATTCTTTGCAAGAAGATCCCTGCTTACGAGATCCAGAAGATGAGAGAAGGATTCTACTACTTCATCCAGTTCGATGCACCGGCTACCTGTCCGGCAGAAGTAGAGAGACGCGTACGTATTCTGGATAATGTCATCCGTTATCTGTGCGTTCGCAAAGATGCGTAGTGAGAGCAGACTAAGAGGTGATTGTTAATGAATAGAGTAATTTTGATGGGACGTTTAACCAGGGATCCGGAGATTCGTTACTCCAATGGAGAGAATGCGCTGGCGATCGCAAGATTTACTCTGGCAGTAGACCGCAGATTTAATCGGAGAGATGATCAGACTGCTGATTTTATCTCCTGTAAAGCTTTTGGAAAACAGGCAGAGTTTGCGGAGCGTTTCCTGCGCCAGGGAATCAAGGTGGCAGCATCTGGCAGGATTGAGACCGGAAGCTATACGAACCGTGACGGACAGAGGGTCTATACAACGGAAGTAATCCTTGATGAGATTGAGTTCGCAGAGAGCAAGGCGGCGAATGATGCTGCCCGCGGCGGTGCGAACATGGGCGGCGGATATCAGTCCGCGCCGTCACCTGCGCCGATGCCCGGTCCGATGGGTGCTGCAGGAGATGGATTTATGAACATCCCGGACGGAATTGATGAAGAATTGCCCTTTAATTAACGATCGGATATGATACAGGAATGTGAAAAGGAGGAATCATCATGGCTTACACCAAAAATGAAAAAGGCGACGCTCCGAAGATGAGAAGAGGCGGACGCAGAAGAAAAAAAGTTTGCGTATTCTGTGGTAAAGAGAATAATGAGATCGATTACAAAGATGTAAATAAATTAAAGAGATACGTTTCCGAGAGAGGTAAGATCCTTCCGAGAAGAATCACCGGAAACTGCGCAAAGCATCAGAGAGCGCTTACAGTAGCGATCAAGAGAGCAAGGCATGTAGCTCTTATGCCCTACACAGCAGAATAAGAACAACTTTTTGGGCACCGCCAATGCGGTGCTCTTTTTTTTCCTTGTCCAAAGAAAGAGTTAATGGTATAATGTCACCAACTGGAGCGAAGCGGAAGTTGATGACCTGCGCGAGCATCAGCGAGCTTCCTTATGGTATAATGTTCAAATAAGCAATGAGCAGTGCATGGTAACTTCTATACAACAAGGAAACCAAACATGAAAAAGAATGTAAAACTTAATGGCCAGCTTCGGCTTTATGTGCGCTGGCCTCTGTATCTGACAGTGCTTTTGATCGGTATGAACATATGGATCTATTTGATTTCTCATGATGCAGGTATCGTTATGGCGGCTTTTGTGGCGGTCTATGCGGTAGCTGCGGGGATTCTGTATGTCAGACACCGGCCGGTTCTTTATACAGAGCTGGTCTCCTTTGCCACCCGTTATGGTCAGATCCAGAAAAATCTTCTGAAAGAGCTGGTTCTTCCTTATGCTCTTCTTACAGAAGAAGGCAAGATCATCTGGATGAACCGGCAGTTTATGGAGATCACGGGAAAGGGTCCGGAGTACAGTCGGAGCATCAGCAGTGTGATTCCGGAGCTGTCCAGAAAGCTTCTACCTGTTGATGGGCAGCCTCAGACTTCTGTTGAATTTAGTTATGGAGAAGCTGACTATCGTGCGGATATGAAGCTGATCTGTATGAGCGAGGATACGGGAAGAGGCCGTTTGGCCGGTCCCATGGAATTTGAGGGTAATCTGATCGCACTGTACCTGTTTGACATCACGGAGATCAATCGTTATATCCGGGAGAATCGGGAACAGCGTATGGCAGCAGGTCTCGTCTATATCGATAATTATGACGAGGCTCTGGAAAATGTGGAGGAGATAAAATCTTCTATTCTGGTCGCACTGATTGAGCGTAAGATCAACAAATATTTTAATGCATATGACGGAATCGTAAGGAAGCTGGAAAAGGACCGCTTTTTTGTCGTCATGAAAGAAAAGGCGCTGACACAGATTCGAGAAAATAAGTTTGACCTTCTGCAGGAGATCAAAACGGTCAATATTGGAAATGAGATGCGGATCACACTGAGTATCAGTGTTGGTTCCGGAGGCGCTTCCTATATGGACTGTATGGAATATGCTCGAAGCGCCATGGATCTGGCACTGGCAAGAGGCGGAGACCAGGCAGTTGTAAAGACGAAGGAACAGATCACCTATTATGGCGGAAAGACGCAGCAGGTGGAGAAGAATACGAGGGTCAAGGCAAGAGTCAAGGCCCAGGCGTTAAGAGAGATCATAGCGGCAAAAGACAAGGTCGTGGTCATGGGGCACCAGCTTACAGATGCGGATTCTTTTGGCGCAGCGGTGGGTATCTATCGTGCCTCAAAGGCTTTGAATAAGAAAGCCTATATCGTGGTAAATGAAGTAACGACCTCTGTGCGTCCCATGCTGGAGGAATTCAACGCGGCCAACAGCGCAGAGACCGGTATTGTCGTAAATAACAGTCAGGCACAGGAGATTGTGGACCGTAATACGGCAGTGGTGGTAGTGGATACGGACCGTCCAAGCTATACGGAATGTCAACAGATCCTGTCTATGACGCCGACGGTTGTGGTATTTGACCACCATAGAAGAGGAAATGAGTCGATCACGCAGGCGGTCCTGTCTTATATCGAACCGAATGCTTCGTCTGCCTGTGAGATGGTTGCGGAGATCCTACAGTATTTTTCAGATAATGTGCGGTTAAAAAGCGGGGAAGCGGACTGTATGTACGGTGGTATTGTGATCGATACTAATAACTTTATGACCAAGACAGGGGTCCGTACGTTTGAAGCAGCGGCATATCTGAGGAGATGCGGGGCGGATGTGACCCGTGTACGGAAGATGTTCCGGGACGATATGGCCGAGTACAAGGCACGGGCAGAAGCTGTCCGGCATGCAGAAGTATACAAAGGATTTGCGCTTTCCGTCTGCCCAAGTAAGGGACTGGTGAGTCCGACGATTGTCGGCGCGCAGACAGCGAACGAGCTTTTGAACATTATTGGAGTCCGTGCTTCGATTATTCTCACCGAGTACAATGGAAAAGTCTACGTAAGCGCGCGTTCCATTGATGAAGTGAATGTACAGGTGATCATGGAGAAGATCGGAGGCGGAGGACATCTGAATATAGCAGGTGCACAGCTTCATTGTTCTGTAGAAGAGGCTATGAAGACAATACGCCAGACACTGGATGATATGATAGAGGAAGGAGAACTGGAATGAAAGTAATCTTATTGGAGGATGTAAAATCACTTGGAAAAAAAGGCGATCTCGTGGAAGTGAATGACGGATATGCAAGGAACTATATCCTTGCCAGGAAGCTTGGGATCGAGGCGACGCCGAAGAATATGAATGATCTGAAACTGAAAAAGGCGCATGAGGACAAGCTGGCGGCGCAGAGATTGGAAGAAGCGAAAGCATTTGCAGAGAACCTGAAGAATGTTCAGGTAACTTTGAAGATCAAAGCGGGTGAAGGCGGAAAGCTGATTGGCTCCATCTCATCCAAAGAAATCGCCCAGGCAGCAAAGGATCAGCTGAATCTGGATATTGACAAGAAGAAACTGGTGCTTCCTAATCCTATTAAGGCAGTAGGGACAACGATGGTTCCGATCAAGCTGCATCCGAAGGTGACGGGAGAACTGAAGGTCATCGTACAGGAAGCATAGATCAGGAGTAGATCAGAAGATGGATGAAGCGCTCATAAAACGTGTCATGCCCCATGATGAGGAAGCAGAACGTTCCGTTATTGGGGCCATACTCATAGACAATGAAGCGGTCATGAAAGCCATGGAGATCATTGCAGGGGAAGATTTTTACCAGAAGCAGCTGGGCACCGTCTATGATACCATGGTGGAACTGTATAATGAAGGAAAACCGGTGGAACCGGTGATCCTGCATGCAAGCCTGAAGGAAAAAGGAGTGCCGGAGGAAGCATGCAGTATCGAATTGCTTCTTCATTGGATGAATCAGACATTTTCTTCTGCCCGTATTGAGAATTATGCCAAAATTGTGGCAGAGAAGGCAACAGCAAGACGACTGATCCGCCTGAATGAAGAGATTGCGAATGCCTGTTATTCAGGAGTCGGAAAAGTGGAAGATATGCTGGCCGAAGCAGAGAAGAGAGTCTTTGACTTGGCACAGAGAGGCGGAGGTAATGAGTTTGTGCCGATCCGTCAGGTAGTCATCAGTGTAATGAAGAAGATCGATGCTGCTTCCAGAGTAAGGGGAAGGGTGACTGGTCTGGAGACCGGATTCATGGATCTGGATTATAAGACTTCGGGGCTTCAGCCTTCGGATCTGGTGCTGATCGCTGCAAGGCCTTCCATGGGTAAGACGGCATTTGTGCTGAATCTGGCGCAGCATATGGCATTTAAGCGGGGGCAGTCCGTTGCGATTTTCAGTCTGGAGATGTCCAAGGAGCAGCTTGTAAACCGGTTGCTCTCTCTGGAATCTCATGTGGACGCCCAGAAGATCCGTACTGGCCGATTAAATGATGAGGAATGGATGAATCTGGTGGAAGGTTCTGCCAATATTGCCAATTCCAGGCTTTTTATTGATGACACTCCAGGCATCACCCTGCCGGTCATGCGTTCCAAATGCCGGAAACTGAAGATCGAGCATGATATTCAGATTGTGATTGTTGACTATCTACAGCTTATGAGCGGAGACAGCAGCAGCAATGCATCTTCCAGGCAGCAGGAAATCTCGGAAATTTCGAGAGGATTAAAGGCGCTTGCCCGTGAACTGAATGTTCCGGTGGTGGCTCTGTCCCAGTTAAGCCGTGCAGTGGAGCAGCGGCCAGATCATCGTCCTATGCTGTCAGATTTGCGTGAATCGGGCGCGATCGAGCAGGACGCGGATGTAGTGATGTTCCTCTACCGGGAAGGCTACTATAACCATGACTTGTCAGAGGCGGAACAGCGGGTGGCGGAGATCATTATAGCAAAACAGAGGAATGGTCCGATCGGTACGGTGAACCTTCTGTGGATACCCGAGCTTACCAAATTTACGGATATGGACAGGGAGCCAGTTTAAATAGTTGCTGAACCGGACGTCCAATGTAGGTGATAATCCTTTAAGACCCCGCTTGCGCTTAATGAAGGCGATAAGGAATCCTCCCACTACGTGGGTCCCTCCTTACCACAAAGGGCAGCAGCGGTACTAAGGGCGCAAAAAGACGCGCCCTAGGACCGGTGCCCTTCAATGGGTCTTAAAGGATTATCATCTACATTGGACTAAGTCGTGGCAAATATTAAATATTGAAAAAGCATTTTCAATAAGTGTATTTGGAAGTGATTTGCGCTTGCATATTGCAGACATTTATATTAAAATAGATGCAGAACCTGAAGGGGTATCAAATATTATAAAGGAGGATCATGTACCATGGCATATGTAATTTCCGGTGATTGCGTAGGATGCGGTTCCTGTGCAGAGGTCTGTCCGGCAGATGCAATTTCTGAGGCTGATGGAAAGTATGTAATCGACGCTGATGCTTGCCTGGAGTGCGGCACCTGCGAAGCAGAATGTCCGAATGAGGCAATCTCTGCAGAATAATCCAGATTACTACATAGTATGTAAAAAAGACATAGTCCTAAAGGACTATGTCTTTTTTTGGCTGTATGCCGAAAAACCATGGTTTTCTACGTTCTTCTTTCACTTTAGGTTCTTTATTCTCAGGTTCTCTGACTTTTACTTCCTTTACTTTGGGCGCTTTTACCTTTTTCTCACGTTTTTTACCAAGAGCCAGCAGCTTTCTCTGCTTCTGTGAGGAGCGAATAAGCTCGTCCAGCTTCTTGTAGTGCGTCTCTTCCCGTTCTTCCTGAAGACGGAAAAGATAGTCCATTTCCTTTACGACCTGGGTGGATACCTGATGGCTTAATTCCTTCCCCATCTCCTTCTGGTTCTCCCGTATGGCCTGTGAGACGACTTTCCCGAGGATCATCTGAAACTGTTCCATCTTGTCGCCGGCAGGCGGTTCGGGTTCCCGGACAATCGCAGGAGGTACATTGCCCTGTTCCATCTCCGGTACCAGTGCCTTGATCGCTTTCAGCTGAAAGCCCTGTTCCTTCAGATCCTTAATGTGGTGAAACATCTGGATGTTATCTTCTGTATAGCAGCGATGACCCATCTCGTTGCGTTCGATCGGCAGTTCAAGCTCGTCCTCCCAGTATCTGAGGACATGGGACTCTACGTCTACCATCTTTGCAGCGTCGGAGATCATGTAGCGCTTCTGCTCCATATACATCCCTCCACCTGTGAAGTTGTCAATGATTCTTCCATGCCATGAGTCATTCCGTTCATTACGGTTCAGACATGGTTGAACTGATTAAATTATATCATACTCCCTTGATTTTGCAAGTGAATAGGCTTATAATATGTTCATATGTGGAGAAATAAGGAACTGTCCAGTTCCTAAAGCTGCTGCATGGTGTAAAATACAATAGGAGGTTACCTGAGATGGCTAAGATTTCAAAAGATATGATCATTGCAGATCTGGTGAAGATGGATCAGAATATCATTCCGATTCTTATGCGGGAAGGTATGCACTGCGTAGGATGTCCGTCTGCACAGGCAGAGAGTCTGGAAGAGGCAGCGCTGGTTCATGGAATGGACCCGGATGTGCTGGTTGCAAGACTGAATAATTTCCTTGGTGCATAAAGAGAAGGAAGGGGTGTCGGGAAAGTCGACCCCGGCTGTATGATAAGCGCTTGTATGGAGTGTATCGGACACTGAATCGGCTTTGTCCGTCTCAATCGGACTTAGACGTCCGTTTGAGACGGACAAAGCCGACTCACTGTCCGCTCCAATCCACACAGCGCTGCTTATCATACAGCCGGGGTCGGTTTTTCGGCACTTTTTTATATGCCATACAGCCCAGCGTCTGATTCCTGAAATACAGGCGGGGTAGTTTTTCAGTAGACTTTTTTATATGGTCTGCATCAAAAAACCTGCTTTCTGAAAAATTCAGAAAACAGGCCAGGTACTACTATAGAACATAATTAGATCATGGCAAGCTGCTGCAGCGCACTGCCATCCATCAGGAGAGTAAAGTGTTCGTTCATGTATGCTTCGTGGGAAGCGGAATATTTACCAGTTGATCCATACTCGGACAGGATGTTGCACACCTTGTTGAACTGCTCAGGCGTATGGTCCGATTTGGTAATTACCAGATGGTACTGTGCCGTATCTGGATTCTTGTAGAGGCGGTTTTCTCCATGATAGATATCTTTCAGTATCAGAGAAGCTTCTATAATGGGGTCCAGACGCTGGAAAAGATAGAGCTTGCGCATATCCAGCTCGCTGGCAAATGTAGCAGCCTGTTCTTCCCTTGTCTCTTTGGGAGCATTCTTCAGACGATGCTCCAAAAGCTTCTGGAACAGATCCAGAACTTCATCCGCACCGTCAGGCAGGAAGTCTCTGGAAGAGTCAGAGGTATCACCTGCACCCTGGGAAAATCTGGAAAATCTAGTATCCAGCTCTTCCGGGTCAGAGACTTTGGTAATATCGAGAATGATGCACTCGTTCGGCATCGGGATCGCTTCGATCATCAGTGGAATATTATCAGCTTCAAAGCCAAACTGATGGGCTGCCTGTTCCATCATATCACGGAACAGAGAACGAGCCTTTTCCGATCCATAGGCAATCTCACTGAGCTTGATATGGCGGACCTCCAGATCATCGCGCGTCAGGAGACAGCGTATTTTATTTTCATTGATTTTTTCTATTTTCATGTGATCACAACCTGTTTAAATTTATTTATAGTTTAATATAGTATAAACAAAAATCCGGAAGATGTAAAGCATGACAAGTTGTGAATTCAAGGAAAATATTCTGAAATTTTTGTAAAAACTGCTTGAAAAAAGGCGATGGTCATGTATAATGGAATCGTAAGTCTAAGTTTCTGATTCTTTTCACAGTATCAGTGATCAAATTCCAATTGTTTTTTAAGGCATAAGGGGGGATGCAGAGCCAGATGGGCACATGCATGTTTGCTTTTTTATGGATGCCAAAAGTCCGTAAACATAATATATCACAGGACCTTCTTTTGGAAATATGTATGTGCCATGAATGAAAATGAGGCAGCCGGGAAATCTTTTAAAATAGGAAACCAGGAAGAAAAGTCTCTATGTCCTGAGATTTATAGTGGTTAGAACGGCTGTCATATGTTATAATGTCACCAAATATTATAACATAGCGATGACTTCTGGTGTACAGTGCCATTCATATTTTATAAAATCTTTGTGGAATTTTCATGAAAATGAATGGTACCATGCACTGGAGGGAACAGATACAGGGAAGGCTCTTAATAGGAAAAGAATCTGACTGTAGGGTACGAGGGATAAAGGAGTCAGGAGGACGTTTATGATAAGAGAAGAGAAAGAAGGAAGAGAAGATCTGGAAGAAAGAGAAAAGCGGCAGAAGAAAAAGATGAAAAATCCTGGGGATAGAAGAAAACGTTCCAGAAGGCGGAAACGGAGACGTAATCCGCAGGTGATTTTGGTCCTGGTCATTGTCCTCCTGATCCTGGCAGTAGGCGGAGGCCTGGTGGGTAAGCTTCTGTATGATAAATATTCCCCTTCCAAGGAACTGGCAGATACGAAGGAATATTTTCATCTGGAGAATGATCAGGAGATCGCGGTCTTGGTCAATGATGTGATGCTGGAGGATAAGGGAAGGCTCATAGACGGAAGAGTTTATCTGAATGTGGAGACCGTATATCAGTATCTGAATGCAAGATTTTACTGGGATGCGGCGGAAAACGCGTATCTGTATGCGCTTCCGACAGAGTTGGTTAGCGCACAGGTAGGAAGCAGTGATTATACAGTGTCAAAGGCAAAGCAGAGCGAAGATTACGTGATTCTCCGGGCGGATGGAGATGACGCTTTTGTTGCTCTGGATTTTGTCAGCAAATATACGAATTTTACGTATGAATACTGGGAAGACCCCAACCATGTGCATATCGTGGATGTATTTGGAGAACGGGATGTGGTGACGGCGCAGAAAAATGCACAGGTCCGTTATCAGGCGGGGATCAAGAGTCCGATCCTCACCACAGTTGAGAAAAGCAATACGATGTATGTGCTGGAGGAAGAAGAAGAGATCGGCGAGTGGACGAAGGTTCTTACAAAGGATGGATATATCGGTTATGTGAGAAATAAGCAGATTTCCGCGGTATCACAGGAAATGTTGAATGAGCCTGAATTTTCAGAGCCAGTGTATACAAATATAGTGAAGGACTATACCATCAACCTGTCATGGCATCAGGTGACGAATAAAGATGCTAATGAGAATATTTATCGGGTACTGGCTAATACGAAGGGACTTACGACCGTTTCCCCGACATGGTTTTTCTTAAGTGATAATGATGGTAATATCGAATCTCTGGCAAGTCAGGATTATGTCAACTACTGTCATCAGAACAATGTGGAAGTATGGGGGTTGGTGGAAGATATCACCTATAAGGACAGTATTCTGGATTATGAGATTTTCTCGAAGACGACAAGCCGCCAGAGACTGGTAAATAACCTGATCGCCCAGGCGATCCAGTATGGCCTGGACGGACTGAACCTGGATATGGAATTTATCAATGAGGACAGTGCAAGAGGTTATGTAGAGTTTATCAGGGAACTGTCCATCATGTGCCGTCTGAACGGTATCGTTCTTTCGGTGGATAATTATGTACCTGCAGCATATAATAAATTTTATAACAGGGCAGAGCAGGGCGTTTTTGCAGATTATGTGATTATTATGGGATATGATGAGACTCCGCGGAATTCTGATACGGCTGGTTCGGTTGCTTCTCTTGGTTATGTGGAAAGCGGGATTCAGAATACGCTTGAAGAGGTCCCGAAGGAAAAGGTAATCAATGCTGTTCCGTTCTATACCCGGTTCTGGAGAACCGATGAGAACGGAGAAGTAACCAGTGAGGCACTGGGCATGGACAACGCAGACCAGAAAGCAGCGAATAACAGTGTGGAGCCGGTATGGGATGAGACGACCAGTCAGTATTATATTGAACTGGAATATGAAGGCAGCATCTATCAGATGTGGATGGAGGAAGAGCGTTCCATTGAGGAAAAGTTAAAGCTGATCAAGCAGTACGATCTGGCAGGCGTTGCGTCCTGGAGGCTTGGATATGAGAGAGCAGGGATCTGGGACATCATTCTTCGGTATGTGAACTGATAGAAAACAGTCATCAGGAATCAGAAAACAGACCGCCGCATATATTTTATGAAAGATATATGCGGTGGTTTTATTTTGGAGAGAAAAAAACTGGAATTATTAATGTCTGTGATTCTGATCTTCTGTGCATGCATTCTGGCAGAGAGAGGCTGGGAACGGGTTCTGAGCAGCCAGGTTCAGGCAAAGGAGAAAAAGTGGACCGTTGTAATTGATGCCGGACATGGAGGGAATGATCCTGGAAAAATCGGTGTGGATGATTCGGTAGAAAAAGAGCTGAATCTAATCATTGCAAAAAAAGTTCAAAAGCTTCTGGAGCAGCAGGATGTAGAAGTTGTGATGACAAGAAAATCAGACGCGGGACTGTATGAGGAGCAGACTTCTAATAAGAAAGTACAGGATATGAAAAACCGCTGTACCCTGATCAATGAGACACATCCGGACTGCGTAGTCAGTATCCATCAGAATAGTTATCATGAAGAATATGTGACGGGGGCTCAGGTCTTTTATTATGGAACTTCTCAGGAGGGAAAACGATTGGCGGAGACGCTTCAGGAAAAGCTGGTCTCCTATGTGGACCCCGAAAACCACAGACAGGCAAAAGCCAATGAGAGCTATTATCTTTTGAAAAAAACAGGAGTGCCGATCGTGATCGTGGAGTGCGGCTTTTTAAGTAACTGGGAGGAAGCAAAAAAGCTGCAGGAGGACAGTTATCAGAATGAGATCGCATGGGCAGTGAGTATGGGGATATTGTCGTATCTGGAGTAAGAGGCGGAATAGACCTGAAAAGACAGAGAGCCTGCCGGTTCTCTGTCTTTTT
>CAMWMT010000046.1 GCA_947175375.1 uncultured Clostridiaceae bacterium
TTCCGGTGCTTGCATATGCCGGGGAATGCCCGCTGCTCCGGGAAGAATATGCCGACTACGGCCTGGTGCAGATTCTGCCGTTGTCACTGTGGCGGGAAATTGGGGAACAGATCTCTGTTCCTGACAGAGACAGGCATGTGTATATCCGGATACTGGCAGAAGAAGGTGCCGGGCTTTTGGAGCTGGACGCTTTGGAGCAGGAGACTGTGAGGCTGCTGGACGGTACGTATGAACTGGAGAGCGAGAACCGTATCCGGGAGAAACTCACCAATGACGAGATGATCCGGGGATATAAACTGGTGACCGGGGGCTTGTGCGTCCTGCTGGCGGTAATCGGGATCGCCAGTGTATGTTCCAATACGCTCGGTTTTCTGCGCCAGCGGAAACGGGAATTTGCCCGTTATCTGTCCATAGGGCTGACGCCGGAGGGTATGAAGAAGATTTTTTGTATTGAAGCACTGGTTATCGCCGGACGTCCGATGCTGATGACGCTGGTTTTGACCATTCTTTCCGTGGGGCTGATGATAAAAGCAAGCTATCTGGATCCGGTGGAGTTTCTTGTGAAAGCTCCGGTAATACCGATTCTGTCTTTTGCGCTGGCAATATCCGGAGGAGTCGCGCTGGCTTATTATGCGGGCGGAAAAAGAATTATGAGACTCAGTCTGGCAGAGGCATTACGTGATGATACGATGATGTGAAAAGTTCCTGATTATTGTAAAAAAACATGCATGAAAGAAAGTCAGAAAAAGATTTACAATCCTTTCTGTATCCGTTAGAATATAAAATGAATATTTATACGTATTAAGTGATAAATATTCGATATTTATGCATACGGAAGGGGAGTATGTCAGCAGCGCTGACAGTCGCTGATGCTGGTGGTTCTCATATGGAATAAGAGAGAGGCGGTAAAGTCATGAGGTCATGACAACCAGTTTGCAGAAAACCCGGGAAGTGTTGCTTCCCGGGTTTTCGTTCCTGTCTGAACGATTTTATAGTATTTTAATGGAAAACCTTCAGATCCTATGCTAAACTTAAGAAACAGAGCTCTTTTGCCTTTAGCTGGGTGCTTCATAAAAGAGCCGTTTTTAACTTTACTATTTATAAAAAGGAGGGTATTTATGAAAGAGGTTGGAACAGAAGTAAAAGTCAAAAGCCTGCAGAAGGCACTGGAAGTGCTTGGGTGTTTTGTGGAAAAACAGCCTTTGGGAGTGACGGAGATCAGCGAAAAGCTGGGGCTGTATAAAAGTAATGTCCACAATATCCTTACCACGTTCAAGGCCATGGGATATCTGGAACAGGATCCGGATTCGGGAAAGTTTCGCTTGGGTATGGCTATCTTTACGTTAAGCCGGGCGCTGCGCGAGAATCTAGATATCAGCCGTATTGCCCTTCCGTTTATGCGCAGGATCGCGGATGAGTCTGGGGAAGTTGTATATCTGAGTATTCCAAGGGGAGATGAAGTCATCTATCTGGAAGCAGTCTATCCGGAATCTCAGAAACTGCCAGGAAGTATTGTTACGGGTGAGCGAGCCAAGATGTACTGCACCAGTGTGGGAAAAGCCATTTTGTCCCGGATGGACGAGGAAGAAAGAGCCAGTCGGATTCAGGGACCGCTGACAGCGTTTACAGAATATACAATCACGGATCAGAGAAAGCTGGAAGAAGAGATTCGGATTACCGGTGAGCGGGGATATGGTCTTGATAATATGGAGCTGATGTTTGGAATCAAGTGTGTGGGCGTTGCTCTTATCAACCATTCGGGTCATCCGGAAGCCGGACTCAGCATCAGCGCGCCTTCCCTTCGGATGAGCGAGGAGAAGATCCAGACCTTTGCGGGGATCTTGCATCATTATGGACAGGAAATTCAGAAAAGGTTATAAAAATCGCACCTTCAAATTGTGCAATGTGACAAAAAAATAAAATTTGTAAGATAGTCATTGAAAATATTGACGAAGAGTGTTATGATCTCCTTAACAAAAAAATAAGAACAGCGTTCTTTAATAAAGAACATGGGCCCATAAATGACTCGGCATTTGCCGAGTTAAAAAATAATCTATATTAAGAACGAAGTTCTGTATTAAAGAACAATCTAAGGAGGATTATTTATCATGGCAAACAAACCGTATGCAGTAATTGAGTGGAATGACACCGAGACCGATGCGAAAGGCTGGATGTGTGCGTATAACTTTGTAAACCACTATTGTGGAGGCGGCACCAGAATGCATCCGACCGTAACAAAAGAAGAAGTGATTCGTCTGGCTACCACCATGGGTTACAAATACAAAGCATGCGAATCTCAGACCACTGGCGGATGCAAGGCAGGCATCGCTTATGACTACAATGCACCGGACGCTCTGGACGTTCTTCGCAGATTCCTGACGGCGACTGCTCCGTACATTAATGCAGGCGTATCCATCGGAGGAGACCTTGGTGTGGATTATTCAGACGTATTGAGAATTCTGGATGATCTTGGAATTGGTATCCCGCAGACCAAGGCGATGAAAGAAGACCCGGATATCCATGTAGGTATTAAGAACCATGACAGAGCAGAGAAAGAGCTGACCTATGACGGATTCAAGATGTATGACATGATCACCGGCTACGGCGTGGCTGCAGCACTGGACGAGGCATGGAAGATGAAGGGCGGCAAAGAAGGCGCAAAGGTCGTGATCCAGGGCTTTGGCTGTGTGGGTGCAAGCTGTGTGAACGCTCTTGACAATATGGGATACAAGGTAGTTGGTATTGCAGATGTCAATGGTCTCTTATACTGCAAAGACGGCCTGAACGTTAAGAAGCTGGTAGAGACCAGACTTCCGAAAGGCGTTTTGAACAAAGAAGCTTTCGAGCCGGAGTACGAAGTGCTTCCGAACAGCGAGTGGATCAGCCAGGAGTGCGATATCCTGATCCCGGCAGCTCTTGAGGACGTGATCAATGTGAACAATGCAGACAAGATCAAAGCATCTCTTCTGGTAGAGGCTGCAAATATTCCGACCACTCCGGAAGCAGACGAGATCCTCCGCAAAAACGGCGTGGATGTAGCAGTTGACTTCATCTCCAACCTGGGCGGAATCCGTATCTACGAGGCAGTCATCTTCCGTATTGTAAAGATTGAGAACATGAACGATGAGGAAGCGGCAGCAGCCATCGTGAAAGATACCGTAGACCTGATCCGCAAGCAGACCAGACTGGTATTTGAAGAGTCCAAAAAGACAGGCGAATTCACCCGTGACGTGGCAAGAAGACTGTTCACGCCGGATAAATCCGATACGCCGGATATGTAACTGGTACACAGAGGGGCTGTTACAGCAAACAGCAGAAGGGAATAGAATATGGATTCAAAACTTAGAAAATATCTTACAATCGCAGCACTTGGCCTTGCAGGAGGATCGATCTACTTTCTTCCTTATGTAAAATATATCTTTTACGATGCACAGATCGCTGCTATGGGAATCAGCAATACCCAGTCGGGACTTCTGATGACCATGTATACCATCGGCAATATGATTCTGTACATACCCGGCGGTGTCATTGCTGATAAAGTATCACCGAAAAAAGCACTGGTCGTTTCTCTGGCCGCTACTACTGTATTAGCCTGGGTCTATGCCTTTACAATGAACTTTACCGTGGGCATGATCGTATGGCTGGGACTTTCCTTCAGTACTGCTTTTGTATTCTGGTCCTCTTTGATGAAGGCAGTCCGTATTATCGGTACGGAGGAAGAGCAGGGCTTTATGTACGGTCTGTACTATGCCTGCAATGGAATTACTGCAGCACTGACCAATACCATCGCACTGAATGTATACAAGACAGCAGGTGGAGATATGGTGAGCGGTTTCTTCCGGGCAGTGGTATCCGGAGGTTCCGTAGCTCTGGTATCCGCAGTTCTTCTGTTCTTCCTGATGCCTGAAAAGGCAGATAACGGCGGGGCGGATGACAATGAACCGAAATTCGAGATGGGAGATGTAGTGAAAGTATTGAAAAACCCGGTCGTCTGGGTGGTATCCCTTACCATCTTATGTGGCTATGGTTTTTACAGTAACACATCCTATTTCAATCCGTATCTGACAGAAGTACGTGGAGTGTCTCCGGAGGATTCCGGACTGGTCTCCATCGTCCGTAACTATCTCCTTCTGCTGCTCTCTCCGGTGGGCGGACTGCTGGCAGACAAAGTATTCAAGTCTACCTGTAAATGGCTGACGACGGCGTTTATTATTCTGGCTGCACTGTTCGGCATCGTACTGATCCTGCCGGCAGGCATCAGCCCGGCGGCAGCAAGCCTGTATACGCTGATTCCAGGCGCATTCTCCATGATGATGTACGGCGTGATCTTCTCGACGGTCAGCGAATCCGGTATTCCAAGAGCCATGACCGGTACGGTAATCGGAGTTGCCTCCATCATCGGATATCTTCCGGACTCCATCTATTCGGTATTGTTCGGAAGCTGGCTGGACGCGCACGGAGCTGCAGGTTACAACTATATCTTTATCTTCCTGGCAGTGTCAGGTATCGTAGGCGCGGTACTGTCCATGACCGTTTACAGTCTGGGTAAAAAAACGCAAGTATCATAAAAGAGAGGTAATCCTGTGATGGGAAAAGAAAGAAATGAAAAAGTTTATACAAATCCCGTACGATGCAAAGGATGCGGCTACTGCATCCATGCATGTCCAAAGGAAGCCATCCGTGTCTCTGACCATGTAAATGCAAAGGGATACAATACGATCATCGTGGACGAGGACAAATGTACGGTATGCGGGACCTGTTATCGTGTGTGCCCGGATTATGTGTTTGAAATAAGATAAGGAGGTCAGCAATGGCTAAAGTATTATTAAAAGGCAATGAAGCGCTGGCCGAGGCTGCACTGGCTGCGGGCTGTCGCTTTTACAGCGGATATCCGATTACACCTCAGACAGAGATTCTGGAGTATCTGTCCTGGAGAATGGAAGAGGTAGGCGGAGAATTTATTCAGGCAGAATCAGAGCTTGCCGGTATCAATATGGTACTGGGGGCAGCGGCAGCAGGCGCAAGAGCGCTGACCACATCCTCAGGTCCCGGCTTTTCTCTGAAGCAGGAGGGAATCTCGTATCTGGTCGCTGCAGATCTTCCGGCCGTGATCGTGGACGTAATGCGGATTGGTACCGGTCTTGGAGATATCGCGCAGGGTCAGGGAGACTACTGGCAGCTCACCAGAGGCGGCGGACACGGAGACTATCACACACTGGTACTGGCGCCGGCATCTGTGCAGGAGAATGCAGACATGATGGCGGAAGCCTTTGACCTGGCTGAAAAATACCGTCATCCGGTACTGATCGCTTCCGACGCGGCCATCGGCCAGATGATCGAGGCAGTGGAGATTCCGGAGTTTAAAGAGCATGATATCAACAAATTTGACTGGACGATCAAGGGCTGCAAAAAAGGCACTGAGCAGAGAAAGATCCAGAATGTGTACTATACACATCCGGACTACGAGGGATATTTGACTGAGAAATACCGTCAGATGGAGCAGGAGCAGCGCTATGAGACAGTTCAGGTGGAAGATGCAGAACTGGTACTGGTCGCTTACGGCATCAGTTCTCGCGTCTGCCGGGAGACCGTGGAGATCGCAAGAGAAGAGGGCTTAAAGCTCGGTCTGATCCGCCCGATCACCCTGTGGCCGTTCCCGGTGAAGGCATTTGAGGAAGCCAAAGCTGCCAGAGCATTCCTGACCGTGGAAATGAATATTCTGGGACAGATGATGGATGACGTAAAACTTGCCGTAGGCAGCGGTTATCCGGTAGACCATTATGGCTCCATCTTTGAGATTCCGGAATCAGACGGAATCATTGCGAAAGCAAAAGAGATGCTGAAAAAGGAGGGAAAATAGTATGAGGTTAGTAGCTCCTGAAACAGTAACATTTACGCAGAGCGGTTTCTGCCCCGGCTGCGGACATGGACTTGCGGTTCGTCTGATTGCCGAAGTCATGGAAGAGATGGAACTCAGCGAGAAACTTCTGGCGATCGTGGATGTGGCCTGCGGTTCTCTGAATATCGATTCCTGGAGATTTGACACGATCATGGCTGCTCACGGAAGGCCTATCGCGACGGCAGTAGGTGTGAAGAAAGTGCGTCCGGAAAATCCGGTCATGGCATATATCGGAGACGGCGCGGCTTATTCCATCGGTATGGCTGAGACCATGCATACGGCGATCCGCAATGACAACGTGGTGGCCATCGTGATCAACAATAGTCTGTATGGTATGACAGGCGGCCAGTGTGCGCCCACCTCTCTTCCTGGACAGATCACAACCTCCACGCCGAAGGGCAAAGACCCGAAAAAGGCAGGTATGCCTTTCCGGGTAGACCAGGCATTTACCGGTCTGGATATTGCTTATCTGGCCAGAGGCTCCATGGCGGATGCCAAAGGAATGATGCAGAGCAAAAAGTATATCAAAAAGGCTTTTGAAAAACATATGCGGGGCGAAGGCTTCTGCCTGGTAGAGCTTCTCTCTCCCTGCCCCACCAACCTGAACATGACACCGGTAAAGAGCGTAGAGCGCATTAAGAATGAGATGATTCCATTCTTCCCTCTGGGTGAATTTAAAGATAAGAAGGAGGAGGAATAGACCATGGCAAAAAAAGAGATCATCTGTGCCGGATTTGGCGGACAGGGCGTGCTGACAGCAGGCATGCTGCTGATCAATGCCGGTATGGAGCAGGATAAAAATGTATTATTTTACCCGTCCTACGGTTCTGAGATGCGTGGAGGGACTGCCAAGTGTACCGTAAAGATCAGTGACGGACTCATTGCCAGCCCCATCTCCAAGCAGCCGGATATACTGTTTACCATGAATACCCCGGCCATCGACAAGTTTGAAGAGCGCTTAAAACCCGGCGGGCTTCTGCTGGTGAATTCCTCCATCGTACCGGAGGACCGTACATACCGGGAGGACATCAAAGTCGTAAAGGTTCCTGCAACGGATATCGCAGCGGAGGTTGCCAATCCCAAGGGCGCCAACCTGGTCATGCTGGGAGCGCTGGCTGCTCACAGCGACCTTTTCTCCGTTGAATATATGGAAACGGCCATTGTCTCTTTCTTCGAGAAAAAGGGCAAGGGTAAATTCAACGAGAAAAATGTTGCCTGCTACCGCAGAGGCGTGGAAGGAAAATAAGAAAGCCATAACAGATCAGGGGGAAACAGAACATGAATCTGACAAAACTGTTAAAGCCACAATCGGTTGCTGTTATTGGTGCAAGTGAAAAGGAAGGTTTCGGCGGAGATGTCTGCCGAAACATCCTTTCTTATGTAGAAGACAGAAGCCGTGTGTATTTTATTCATCCAAAAAGAGAGACGGTATTTGATGTACCGTGTTATAAAAGTGTCACAGATGTACCGGATACGGTGGATCTGATGGTTATCTGTACCTCACAGAAGACCGTCATCCCGCTCCTTCGGGAAGGGGCTAAGAAAGGCTGCGGCGGAGCGGTCGTATTTGCCAGCGGTTACGGTGAAGTGGGGACAGACGAAGGACGGCAGAATGAAGCAGAACTAATCGCTGCCGCCAAAGAACTGGACATCGCTATCATGGGACCGAACTGTGCCGGATATGTCAACTATATCGACAATGTCCAGGCATTTGCATTTATCTCCGAAAAACGGGACCGGAAGGGCAGTGTGGGCGTTGTATCCCAGAGCGGACAGCTCTGCCTCTCTCTGATGGACTGCCCGGGCATGAGATTTTCCTACAGCATCTCTGCCGGGAATGGAAAGATCGTTCAGGTGGAAGACTATATGGAGTTCCTCGTGAACGACGAGAACACCAAAGTGGTCAGCGTCTATATTGAGGGCGTTAAGGATGCGGGGAAATTCGCAGCCGTGCTGAAGAAAGCGGCTGAGATGAAAAAGCCGGTCGTAATCTTAAAGGCAGGCCGCAGCGCCAAGGGCGGAGCGATTGCCGCTTCCCATACCGGAAGTCTGTCCGGTTCTGATGCTTCCTTTGATGCCGTGCTGAAGAAGTTCGGTGCCATCCGGGTGGACGATCTGGAAGAGCTGATGGCCATGTCCCTGATGCTCTCTACCCTGAAGAAGATCCCGGATAAAGCGACCTTTGCATCCATGAACCTGTCCGGCGGCGAGACCGGCATCTGCGCGGATGTGGGAAGCTTAAACGGCGTGGAATATCCGGACTTTACAGACGAGACGCTGAAGAGTTTAAAAGAACAGCTTCCGTCCTATGCGTCGCCGAACAACCCACTGGATATGACTGCCAGCCTCTCCTATGACGCGGACCTGTACGCAGGCGCGCTGCGCACGGTGATGGATGACCCGAATATCGGCATGGTGCTGATCGGCTATACGCTGCTTCTGGATATTGCCGATCCGGCGATTCACTATATGTATCAGGGCATCGAGAAAGTGGTAAAGGAAAAGGGTGACGCCTGCAAGCCGATCGCCATGATCCCGTTTGCAGAAAACACCAGAAATCTGGAGTATCAGGATAAGCTGTTCCACATCGGCGTACCGATCCTGCCACCTCCGGTCTATGCCTTCAAGATGCTGCGGCATCTGGCAGACTTTATCTCCTACTGTCCGGAAGAAAAGACTCTGGAGCTGGCGCCCGGAACCGGAAAATCCGACCAGACCATCGCTCTGTCTGAGCATGACAGCAAGGTGGAGCTTGGAAAATTCGGCGTGGCAGTATCGAAGGAAGTCATCGCCGCTTCTGTCGAGGAAGCCGCTGCTTTTGCCGCTTCCACAGACGAAGCCCTGGCCATGAAGATCGAGTCCGCAGACATTCTGCACAAGAGTGATGTGGGTGGCGTGAAACTGAATATCCGGGGAGCTGAAGAAGCAAAAGCAGCTTATGAAGAGATCATGAAGAACGTCACCGAGAAAAAACCGGAGGCGAAGATCAATGGAATCCTGATGGTTCCCATGCTGAAATCCGGCGTGGAGATGATCATCGGCGTCAACAACGACCCACAGTTCGGACCGATGATCATGGTCGGTATGGGCGGCGTCTTCGTGGAAGTATTTAAGGATGTGGCTCTCTATCCGGCTCCTCTTTCCGAGGCGGAAGCGCTGGAGATGCTGAGATCCTTAAAGTCCTTCCGGCTGCTGAACGGCTACCGCGGCTCTGCAAAATGTGATATCAAGGCACTCTGCGAGACCATCGTTGCCATCGGTAATTACGCGAGCGCGCATAAAGATACATTAAAAGAACTGGATATCAATCCTCTGTTTGTGTATTCGGAAGGAGAGGGCGTGGGCGTTGCGGACGCGCTGATCGTCAAATACAAAGAAGGTGTTTAATCCATGTTTCAGAATATAGAGAAAAAAGTATTTATACCGGCTTTCGGGATTCTGGTGCTCATCATGCTGCCGATCTACCTTGTGCCGGATAAAGTAGACAGTATCATCTCTTTTCTGTTTGATATATGTACCGGGCAGATTGGGTGGATCTTCCTGCTCACCTGTCTGGCATCCTTTGGATTCCTCCTCTGGCTCAGCACCAGCAGATATGGCAATATCTGTCTGGGCGGAGCAGGTGAAAAACCACAGTATGGCAATCTCTCGTGGATTGCCATGCTGTTCACCGCAGGTGTCGGCACCAGTATCGTGATCCTGGGTTTCCTGGAACCCATCTACTATGTAAGCGGACCTCCGTTTAACCTGGAACCGTTCAGTAAAGATGCCTACGAATATGCCCATATGTACGGGCAGTTTCACTGGGGCTTCAGTGCATGGGCGATCTACAATCCGGCGATTGTAGCGATTGCCTATATTATGTATGTCAGAAAAGAAAAAAGCATGCGTCTGAGCACTGCCTGCAAGAGCGTGATCGGAGGTCACGCGGATGGCTGGGTCGGGCACATTATTGATATTCTGGTGGTGTTTGGCATTGTGGGATCGATCTCCACATCCCTTGGGATCGGCGCCCCGGTGCTCTCTACCATCATTCGGGAAGTTTTCAACATTCCGGAATCCTATGATTTTGCGGTATCCATTGTCGTGCTGATCATCTGGGTGCTGATCTTTGGAACCAGCGTGTATCTCGGGCTGGACAAAGGCATTCAGAACCTGAGCAACATCAATGTGGTACTAGCATTTATCTTTATGCTGATCGTACTGTTTGTCGGTCCTGCGATTGATATCTTCAAGATGGAAGTGAATTCCCTCGGGCTGTACCTGTCGGAGTTCGTGCGGATGAGCACCTGGACCGATCCTTTTGGAGATGGCACTTTTGTCAAGGAGTGGACGGTCTTTTACTGGGGCTGGTGGCTTGCTTTCATGCCTATGATGGGGATGTTTGTGGGAAAGATTTCCAGAGGCCGTACCATCCGGGAAGTAATGTGGGGGCAGCTGGTGTGGGGAACACTGGGATGCTGTACCAGCTTTATGATCTTCGGCGGATATTCCCTGTACCTGCAGAGCTCGGGGCTGGTGGATCTGGCTTCCATTCTGGCGACACAGGGGCAGAGCGCTGCCATCGTTGCCATTCTGAAGACTCTGCCGATGGCGAAGTTTATGATGATCTTCCTGTGTGTGGTCTGCTTTGTCTATCTGGCAACTACCATTGACTCCTGTGCCTATGTGCTGGCCGGGACGACCACCAAACAACTGGATGAGCAGAAAGATCCCGACCGGTGGAACCGGATCGTCTGGGCGGTCCTGTTCTGTCTTCTGTCCATCGGACTGATGGTGATCGGAGGGCTGGAGGCCGTGAAGACGATCTCCGTGCTGACGGGACTGCCGCTGGTTATCGTTATCTTCATCCTGATGGCTTCTGTAAAAAAGATGCTGCAGGAAGATGTGGAAAAAAGGGCACAAAAAGGGAAATAAGGACGATGAAGATTACGAACCTGTCGCTTATAACCATATCCGAGCCCACGAGACTAAGGCGAATATCGTTT
>CAMWMT010000047.1 GCA_947175375.1 uncultured Clostridiaceae bacterium
CGCATACCTCCGGGTCATCCAATCGTGAGCAAAACTAACGGAACGGCGAGAACGCCAACAAAAGTAATGATGAGCTTGGTCTTCAGATTCAATGTCTTATCCTCCGTTTTTACTTTCTTTAAGAATTATACCACAGGGAAAGAAAGATATTTATAAACTTTTTGTAAAACACTATAAAATCATCGGAAATCCTTGACTTTTTAGAGGGACAGTAGTATTTTAGAGGAGAAGAAAAGCCCATATCGTAATTTTCTCTTATTCAGAGCGGTGGAGATACATAGGATCTGTGAAGCCCGGCAACCCCTGTATACAGGAAGGTGCTAACCTGAGCGAGTAGTCGAACAATAAGAGGATTTGATGAATTGTCTTTATCAGGTCCGCTTATGCGGGCCTTTCTTTATGCGCAGACCCGCATATGGAAATTTGCTGCTGACGCAGCATGCGGCAGGCAGTATGATCCTGCCCGATGAAAGAACAGAGAAGCGATTATGGAAAGGAGCACAAATGGAAAAATTGTTATTTACTTCAGAATCTGTAACCGAAGGCCATCCGGATAAGATGTGCGACCAGATCTCCGATGCGATCCTGGACGCACTGGTGGCGCAGGACCCCATGAGCCGCGTGGCGTGCGAGACCAGCACGACGACTGGCCTGGTGCTGGTCATGGGTGAGATCACGACGAATGCTTATGTGGACATCCAGAAGATCGTTCGGGATACCATTCGGGAGATCGGCTATACCAGAGGAAAATTCGGCTTTGATGCCAACACCTGTGCAGTCATCACTGCCATTGATGAGCAGTCCACGGATATCGCCATGGGTGTGAACAGGGCGCTGGAAGCAAAGGAAAACCAGATGGATGACAGTGAGATTGAAGCTATTGGCGCTGGAGATCAGGGTATGATGTTTGGCTATGCTACCAATGAGACGCCGGAGATGATGCCGTATCCGATCGCGTTGGCACATAAACTGGCGCTGCGCCTGACACAGATTCGTAAAGGTGGGACGCTTCCGTATCTGAGGCCTGACGGCAAGACGCAGGTGACAGTAGAGTATGATGAGACAGGAAAGCCCATCCGTCTGGATACTATCGTTCTGTCCACCCAGCATGGGGCAGAGGTCTCTCAGGAACAGATCCATGCGGATATTAAAAAATATGTCTTTGATGAAGTACTTCCATCAGATATGGTGGATGAAGAGACCAGGTTCTTTATCAACCCGACCGGACGCTTCGTCATTGGTGGACCTCACGGGGACAGCGGCCTGACCGGACGTAAGATCATCGTGGATACCTATGGTGGATACGCGCGTCACGGCGGCGGGGCATTCTCCGGCAAGGACTGTACAAAAGTGGATCGTTCTGCAGCTTATGCAGCCCGCTATGTGGCAAAGAATATCGTGGCAGCAGGACTGGCAGACAAGTGCGAAATTCAGCTTTCCTATGCGATCGGTGTAGCAAGGCCGACATCGATTATGGTGGATACTTTCGGCACAGGCAAGCTTTCCGATCAGAAGCTGGTAGAGATCATCCGTGAGAACTTTGACCTCCGTCCAGCAGGAATCATTAAGATGCTTGATCTGCGCCGCCCGATTTACAAGCAGACAGCGGCATATGGCCACTTCGGGCGCATGGACCTGGATCTTCCGTGGGAGAAGACAGATAAAGCGGAGACATTGAGGGGATATCTTGCATAACCTTTATAAGTACAGAAAAGAATTTTAAAAGAAGCTGTTAAACCATGACAGGGCATGTGATTGTCCAATGCCGCTGGTTTAACAGCTTTTTATTGTCAGATTTGTCAAAATAGATTATACTATAATAAGTTCCATGTTATGGGAAGAAACTGACATATTTTAGAAAGAGGGAGAAGAACTATTATGAAGAAAATCTTACAAAGTCTTCCGTTTCGTCTGCTGGCAGGTGTGGTCATTGGCATTCTTGCAGGACTGGCGGCAAGCGAAGCAGACTATCTCGCATCCTTTATGAATGTAGTGGTGACTCTGAAGCAGGTGCTCGGGCAGGTCATCACGTTCTGTGTTCCGCTGATCGTGATCGGCTTTATCGCCCCGTCTATCACACGTCTAGGAAAGAATGCATCCCGGATGCTGGGAGTGGCGCTTCTGATCGCCTATGTGTCCTCCATCGGAGCAGCGTTTTTCGCCATGTTCGCCGGATATGGGCTGATCCCGCATCTGTCTATCGTATCCTCTGTGGAAGGGTTAAAGGACCTTCCGGAGGTGATCTTCCAGCTGGAGATTCCTCAGATCATGAGTGTAATGAGCGCGCTGGTGTTCTCCATTCTGATTGGTCTTGGTGTGACCTGGACGAAAGCAGATCGGACGGCGGAGATTCTGGAAGAGTTTCAGCAGATCGTGCTTCAGGTCGTAACGAAGATCATCATTCCGATCCTGCCGGTGTTCATCGCCTGTACTTTCTGCGGGCTGGCATATGAAGGTACGATTACCAAACAGCTTCCGGTCTTCCTGAAAGTCATCGTGATCGTAATGATTGGTCACTATATCTGGATGACGCTTCTGTATTTCCTGGCAGGAATCTATTCCGGAAAGAATCCGATCGAGGTTGTGAAGCATTACGGGCCTGCATATATCACAGCAGTAGGAACCATGTCATCGGCTGCAACGCTCGCAGTAGCCCTGCGTTGTGCACGGAAATCCTCCGTACTTCGTGAGGATATGGTGAGCTTTGGAATACCGCTCTTTGCCAACATTCATCTGTGCGGTTCCGTGCTGACGGAAGTATTCTTCGTCATGACGGTCTCGCAGATCCTCTACGGCAGCATTCCGTCGATGGGGACGATGATTCTGTTCTGCCTGTTGCTTGGCATCTTTGCCATTGGAGCGCCCGGTGTACCCGGCGGAACGGTCATGGCATCACTGGGACTGATCACAGGCATTCTGCTGTTCAATGATACTGGGACGGCTCTGATGCTGACGATCTTCGCTCTTCAGGACAGCTTCGGGACTGCCTGCAATGTGACCGGCGACGGCGCGCTGACGCTGATGCTGACCGGTTATGCGGAAAAACACCAGATTGGGAACGAAAAATAGTGCATGAAAAGGGGGTGTCGGGAGAGGGACGCCCCGGCTGTATGATAAGCGCTCGTATGGAGTGTATCGGACACAGAACAGGCTTTGTCTGCCTCATTCGGACATATTATGTCCGCCTGAGACAGACAAAGCCTGTTCTGCGTCCGCTCCAATCCACACAGCGCTGCTTATCATACAGCCAGGGCTGCATTTCTCGTCCTTTTTTTATTCAGTTAGTCAATGACTCTGATAGCCGTGATGGTCGGCTGGTCATTCGCTGCTACTGTTCCGTTGTTATCCTGTACCGGAGTATCTTCACAGATCTGATCCACGATCTCAATCCCATCAGTCACATGTCCGAAAGCGGCATATTCACCGTCCAGGAAGGTGCTGTCTTCATGTACGATAAAGAACTGGGAAGAGGCACTGTCAGGAGCCATGGATCTTGCCATGGAGATCACACCACGGACATGAGAGATATCATTTTCAACACCGTTGCTTGAAAATTCTCCTTTAATGCTGGTATCAGAGCCGCCGGTTCCATTGCCCAGAGGATCTCCACCCTGAATCATGAAGCCGCTGATGATGCGGTGAAAAGTCAGCCCGTCATAAAAACCTTCACTGGCAAGATTGACAAAGTTGGTAACGGAGATGGGAGCGGTATCTGCGTCCAGCTCCAGGGAGATGGTTCCGTAATCGGCAATCTCGATTTCTACATGGTGAAGTCCGCTCATCAGGTCCCCATCGTTGCTGTCAGTATCAGTTTCGCTGTCCCGAGCACTGGCTGTATCGGTGTCTTCAGCAGTCACTTCCGTCTGCCGGTCTTCTGTCGATGTCGTATTCTTTTTACTGGAACCACAACCAATGACGCTCATGGACAGAAGTCCCATACATAAGAAGAGCATTGTTAATTTTTTCATAATCATACCTCCAAATAAGATTCTTCGCTTATTGTAGGAGGATGAAATGAAAATGTCAAATGAATATTTTGTGTACATATACTCTGGGATGCAAATATTTTTCTTGCGTTTTCCTTTGATGTGTTGTAGAATAAAAATAGCGAAAATATGAACAAATTGTAAACAAGCATGTTATTGATTGAAAAAGCCGAAGTTTCAGAATTGTCTGATAATTACCCTCTGAAAACGGTTCTGGAAACCATTGATCATACACGGTTAAGGGTATCATAGAAAAGGGATGAGCCCGACTAAGGGCATTGACACAGACCTACCGTATCGCCTTTGTGCATGTAGAAAAGCTGAGATGGGAATCAGCCCGCTTTGAGGGCATTGTGAAGCAGAAAAAGAGTCTGTGAAAGGAAAATGGAAGAATGAAGACATTATTTGTGGAATATCCGAAATGTACGACCTGCAAAAAAGCCAAAAAATGGCTGGAAGAGCATAAGGTGGAATTTGAAGACCGCGATATTAAGGAGAAGAATCCGACAGCGGAAGAGCTGAAGACCTGGTATCAGAGGAGCGGGCTGCCGCTGAAGAGGTTTTTTAACACGAGTGGGCTTCTGTATAAGTCCATGCAGCTGAAAGACAAGCTTCCGGATATGAGTGAGGAAGAGCAGATCAGACTTCTTGCAGGGGACGGGATGCTTGTAAAACGCCCGCTGATCGTGAAGGAAGATACCGTGTTGGTTGGCTTTAAGGAAGCGGAATGGGAGAAGACGCTGCTGTGATCGAATTCCCATATGCGTACAGTACCGGACAGCTTTCTGTGGAGGTGTGGCTTCAGTGTGCCTCCGATGTATATCTGGTGGATGAACGGAATTTTAAAAAGTTTCAGTCCGGCCAGCCATTCCGATATCATGGAGGGCACTATACACATACACCTGTCCGGATCAGCATTCTGGGATATGGCCGCTGGTATTTGATCGTGCGAGGAAAGGGACAATATCAATATCGGTTTTACTGATATAAAAGAGGAGCATGACAAAAGGGCTGCCGAAAAATAAAGCCTCGGATGTATGATAAGCAGCGCTGTGTGGATTGGAGCGGACTTAAGAACAGGCTTTGTCTGTCTCAGGCGGACATAACATGTCCGAATGAGGCAGACAAAGCCTGTTCTTAAGTCCGATACACTCCATACGAGCGCTTATCATATATCCGGGGCGTCTTTTCGCCTTATCATGCACCCGGGGCGTCTTTTCGCGCTTTTTCCTGAATGCAGAAGCTACATGATCTTTCCAAGAAAATACACAACCTGCTTTTGCCACCAGTCCCAGTCGTGATTGACATCATATCCCCAGTAATCGACAAACGCGGGAATATTCCGTGCCTTCAAGACTTCGTCCAGCTTTCTGGTATCTGCCAGCAGCTCGTCTTCCCATGCACCCTGGCCTACGCAGATAAAGATATGGCTCCGTTCATAGAGCTTCATATAAGGGTGATCCGCAGGAAGGTTCTGCAGGCAGTGATATGGGGAATTCAGATATACCAGATCGTCCATATAGCCGTCCAGGGTATTTGCCATATCGTAGACGCCGCTCATGCAGATCGTGGCATCAAACCGGTCTGGAAAACGGAAGAATAGGTTTCCGGCATGAAAAGCTCCCATGCTGCAGCCCATGACCATGGAGAGCTCTCCATTCCCATACTGTTCCATCAGAGGATATACCTCGTAGATTAGATATTCGACCCACTGCTCATGCAGCTCGATCCGCTCACGCGGACTCTTCCAGTCACAGGACAGGGTCTCCGCATCGATCGTGTCAACACAGAAGAGGCGGAGCTTTCCGCTGTCGATCCATGGCGAGCAGGCATCTACCATGCCAAATCCTTCAAAATCATTATGTTTGCCGTTCTGAGACGGGATGACCAGACAGGGCTTCCCTGCATGGCCATAGATTTTCAGTGGCATATCACGGTGCAGGTGTTCGCTGTGCCAGTTCATTTCCTGTATTTGCATAAATATTCTTGTCCTTTCTGGTCTATGATTCCACTTCCAGCGTATACCGGAAGAATTCATCCATGGCTTCTTTGTGCTCCAGCTTTGCCAGGTACATAAAATTGCCCATGCCGTGTGCCAGGACATCGGGAAGCTCTTCAGCGATCTTCAGCTGCTCTCCAAAGGTCTCTATGATGTCCAGATGGGAGTGAACATAAGGTACCTCTTTCCATCTTCCCACAAATGCGCAGAAACAGGGCGTCGATTTGCTCTTGTGGCAGAGACGATCATATACCATCATATCAGCAAAATGCTGGTAGCAGTTGGTGCTGTAGGCAAAATTGATCATGTCCGGCGTAGGGCCGCCAGAAGGACGCATATTGACCTCCAGACCCACTACCTGGCCTTTTTTGCCCAGATATTCATGGTCTTCTGTCAGGCGGAAGAATTCCAGATGGACAAAACGGCTGCGTACGCGGAACGCTTTCAGGCAGGCGAGCCCGTATTCCTTCAGATCTTCTGCCAGCTGGTCCACGATATAGAAATGAATGGCTTCGTGTTCATTGACACAGTCCATGATCGAGATGGGGGAGATATTACCGGTCTCGAACAGGACATTTCCTTTGCTGTTGACGATCGCGTCATAAGAACAGATCTCACCCGGTACAAATTCCTCCATGATATAGGGGACGGACGGGATATTGCAGAAAAAGCTTTTCAGATCCTGCTCATTGCTGATTCGCCAGGTATCGGAAGCGCCGACACCGGAGTCCGGCTTTACGATAACAGGATAGCCAACCTGCTGGATGAATTCCTGAGCGCCTTTCAGGTCGCTGACCAGATGATAGCGCGCACAGGGGATTCCGGCTTTTCGGTAACCTTCCTTCATCTTTGATTTGTACTTGATGAGTGTCATGTCTTTGGGCATCAGTCCGGTCGTGATGTGGAAATCCTCCCGGAGCCTTGCGTCCTGCATCAGCCAGTATTCGTTATTGCTTTCCAGCCAGTCGATCTTTCCGTGACGGAAGGAGAGAAAAGCGACCGCGCGGAACATGTCATCATAATTCTCCATATCTTCCACACGGTAGTATTCGGTCAACGCGCTCCGCAGCGTGGGCGAGAGAGAATCATAGGGCGTGTCTCCGATGCCCAGTACATTGACGCCGTTGTTTTTCAGAGCGACGCAGAAGTTTTCATAGTTGCCTGGAAATGCAGGTGAGATAAAGATAAAATTTTTCATGGTTTTTTACTCCTCATTCGTAACGGATCTTAAAGCTGTCCGTCTTTGTATTTTTTCAGAAGCCGATGGATGCGGTCATAGGGATCCAGAAGGTCGCTGATGGACGCATCATGGTTTAATGTATCGATCAACAGAGCGATGTATTTGCTCATCTCACAGGAGATGTAATATGGACGCGCCAGAAGCTCCGGAGTCTGGTAGACCAGGTTGGTCGTAAGCAGGCGGTAGAAAAGTCCTTCCTCATAGGCCTTGTCGAATTTTTCCATACCACTGGTAAAGAGGCCAAAGGTGGAATAGAGGAAGATACGGCGCGCATGCAGTTCTTTCAGCTTGCCGGCTACATCGATCATGCTCTCTCCGGAAGAAATCATGTCATCAATGACGATGACATCCTTTCCTTCCACGTTGCTGCCCAGAAATTCATGCGCCACGATGGGGTTGCGGCCGTGGACCACTCTGGTATAATCCCGGCGTTTGTAGAACATGCCCATATCGACACCAAGAACGTTGGCGATGTAGATCGCGCGGCTCATACCGCCTTCGTCAGGGCTGACCACCATCAGGTGGTCGCTGTCTACCTGAAGATCCGGGACATTGCCCAACAGCGCCTTGACAAACTGGTAGGAGGGCTGTACCGTCTCAAATCCGTGGAGCGGGATGGCATTCTGCACACGTGGGTCGTGAGCGTCAAAAGTAAGGATGTTGTCCACACCCATGCGCACCATCTCCTTGAGTGCCAGCGCGCAGTCCAGGGATTCTCTGGAGGAACGCTTGTGCTGGCGGCTTTCATAGAGAAATGGCATGATGACCGTGATCCTTCTCGCTTTGCCCGCGCAGGCGGCGATGATACGCTTCAGATCCTGATAGTGATCATCTGGAGACATGTGATTCGTCTTTCCACAGAGCGAATAGGTCAGGCTGTGGTTGCATACATCGACCATGAGGTACAGGTCGCATCCGCGTACGGACTGCTGGACGATGCCCTTGGCTTCTCCGGATCCGAATCGCGGGACTTTTGCATCGATAATGTAGGAATCCTGTTCATAGCCCTGAAAGGCGATGGTGTTCTTGTGCTCATTGGCGCTCTCCCGGCGCCACTGTACCAGGTAGTCATTGATTTTCTGCCCAAGCTCCTGGCAGCTTGGGAGTGGGATGATGCCCAGGGAACCTACAGGGATAGTTTCAAGAACGCGTTCACTGCGCTGTATATTCATGATCGATCCTCCAAAATGTATATGGGTAAATGGTTAACCTGTCAAAACCGTTATAACACTTCCCTTCTGCTACCGTCAAGGGATTTCAGACAGAACGGGAAATTTTTTTGCGGATTCGGATATCGCTTCCGCAGAATTTCACAAGCGTATAGGAGCTGGTGATGCGGGAGAAGATCCGTTCGCTGTAGATGTCCCGGAAATCCTTCGGGGACAAGTTGGTGGAGACAATGGTGGATTTTCCCAGAAGCGCGCGTTCATTCAGGATCTGGAACAGCTTTGAGACCGTGAACGTGTTGGCAAGCTCTGTACCAATGTCATCCAGGATCAGAAGATCGCTTTCGAGAAGCGCTTCATGGTTCTGCAGGCGTTCTTCAGGGCCTGTATAGCCCGGAGCAGAGAACAGTTCAAAGAGCTGGAAGGCGGTAAAATAGATGACAGAATATCCGCTGTCCAGAAGCTCTTTGGCAATGCAGTGGGACAAAAAAGTCTTTCCGGTCCCGACTGGTCCGTAGAAATGCAGGCTTTTATGTTCTTCTGCGAAAGTGTCCACAAAATCCCTGCAGAGTCGGAGGATAGCAGGCATGGCGGCCTTCTGTGCTTCGTCGTAGACCTCAAAGGAAAGCGTGGAAAAGTTTTCCTCTGCCAGAACAGCCTCCAGTCTGGAAAAAGAATACAGAAACCGGATCTCTTCTCTCTGAAAACAATGGCATTTTTTCCGGTCGATGTAGCCGGTATCCTGACAGTCCGGGCAGGTATAGTGCATGTCCAGGTAGTCGGCTGGATATCCGGCCTGTGTAAGCAGGGATTCCTTTTCTTTGCGAAGTGTATCCAGATGGCCCTTTAAGTCCTCCAGGACAAATGCATGGCTTTTGCCAGAAGATGTCTCCTGCAGCGAGAAGATCTGCTGCGCGTGCTGGAGGCTGCTTTCGGGCACCATTTCGTCGATCTTACGGATCTGGGGGATCTTCTGATAGATCTCATCGGTCCGGGCGCACTGTTCCCGGTAATTTCGGTACTGCCTGCGGTCGTAACCGCGCATAATGGCATCATATTGCTTGTTGGTCAGCGGCATGGTATCCTCCTACAGTTCTTTTACTGGCTCTTAAGGAGCAACTGCTCCAGCTCATCAAAATCATAGTCACGCTGCTCAAAGTTGGAAAATCCGGTGGCGCGGGCAGCCGGCGTAGTTTTGGTACGCTGTCCCTGCTTTTTGTGCGTTTCATCCAGAGCTTTGATATCTTCCAGGTTATGTACCTTTTGTTCAGTCCATTTTTTCAGAATACGGTCTGCATATTCAAAGCTGGGCTTATGGAGCCGTTCCATCGTCCTTTTGCATGCTTCCAGGATAAGTTCCAGTGTGAAATCATAGGTGTGCAGCCATTTTTCGATATATTTCAGCTCGGGCTCCACCGGATTCCGGTCGTTGATGCCGAAAGCCTTCATGACCGCGAAGCAGCCACGGGTATAGGTGGTCGTCCGTTCCTTTGCCTGCGCGACTGTGTGAATATCCGCTTCCGCCCAGGCCAGAGCGACTGTCTCGATATAATGGATGCTCCGACTTCCCTTGCAGACACAGTATTCTCCCAGATATTCGATCAGGGCCGCGGAAAAATGCAGCTGGTCATAAAAATAGAGTAAGGTCTCGATCTCGGAAGGCGACAGGGTCTTTTTCAGATACTGTTCACACACGAACCGGAGCTGGCGTCATTCTGCTTGGCTGGAAAACTGGGAGAGTTCATTCCTGCTGTAGCTCTTTTTCGCTGGAATGGATGGTTCTGTTGTCTGCTTTGGCTGGCTGGGAACCAGAGGCTCCGTGTCGTAATCCGGAAGTGGGATCTCCAGCAGATAGATGCCCTGAAGCTCATTGGCAGCATTGCATTCGAGCCGGAGGAGCTTCTGCTTCTCCCAGTATTTCAGAGCGCGTAGGATATCGCTCTCCGTGTGCTCCAGCGCGTCGGCAAGCGTCGTGACAGACAGTTCCCTTGATGGCTGATGGAGGGCACGGAGGAGGTAGAGGTAGACCTTTACATATTCTCCGTTGGCCCGCGGCATATAATAGTCCAGAAAATGATTGGAAACGCCGGTGATGCCGGCAGGGATCTCGGTTTTCAGAATAAACGGGTTCATAATCACACTTCCACTTTGACATTGCATTGGGGGCGGCTGTGTCGGGAAGGTCGCTCCGGCTGTATGATAAGCGCTCGTATGGAGTGTATCGGACACTGAATCGGCTTTGTCCGTCTCAATCGGACTCAGACGTC
>CAMWMT010000048.1 GCA_947175375.1 uncultured Clostridiaceae bacterium
ATCGTTGACCGTGCTGTTTTCTTTTACGGTATTGTAGGTAAATGCCACATCCTCTGCGGTCAGGGGTTCCCCGTCTGTGAATTTCACATCGTCCCGAATCGTGACTGTCCAGGTCATCCCGTCCTCGCTGACCTGCATATCGGTAGCCAGGTCATAGTCGATGGCAAGATCCGTCGTTGTCACCGTAAGCGTGCTCTGAATCAGCGGCTCATGCACATGCTCCCCAGCTCCCCATCCATAAGCAGGATCAAATCCCGACGACGGCTCTGACGTGGTTCCCATCGCTACAATGACCGAGTCCTTCGCTTCCGCAGCCGGTTCTTCCTCTATTACCGGTTCTTCCGCCGACACTGCAGGTTCCTCTGCCGGAGCTGACGGTTCTTCTGCCGTCTGTCCCTGTCCACCACAGCCTGCAACAAGCGAAACAGCCATAACTGCTGCCAGCAACATACTATACTTTTTCTTCTTCATATGTATTCTCCTCTCTTAAAATTCTGTTATCATTTTAACGATTCTTTCTGCACCCCACAAGCCAGGTAGGGGGATATCAGCGATTCTGTTTTATTATCTCTATATAACAATCTGGAATGACAGTAAGATTTCAAGTTTGAATCAATTACACCATATCACACGCCTGTACATTCCACACCCCACAAGGAAAATATTTCCGACCACATAAAAGACTGCCCCGCAGCAGCCCTTTACGATTTGATAGAATATATATTTGGAAATTTATATAGAAGTGTTTGTTATGTTCAGATAAGACTTTACCATACAAAGTAGCATAAGGGTGCCCGTTCAGGACACCCTTACACCACAAAGAATCTATTTAAACAATTGGATAGCGAATTACCGTCTTTCCCTTCTGAAAAAGCCTCCTGCCAGACAGATACCTGCAGCGAATGCCGCCACGATCGCAGAACCAATGATCCCGGATACTGTTGTTCCCACAGGATTTTCTCCATCGCTGGCAAACGCATAGTCCGGCAGGAAAGCAGTCGTTTCCTGAATACCTGCCGCCGCATCCGCTATAGAGCTTGCAATTCCATAGTCTTCTTCATCAAGACCCATGTTCTCACTGTAACCTCCGTCTGCATTGCCGAATAAGGACCATTCCAGACCGTCCGGGTTCCCGCTTGCGAACTGAGAGCAGATACCGCCGATCACCAACGCAGCGAGCCCAAGCGCGATGACTGTATTCTTGACTGTCAGCTTTCCGATCTTCTCATCATCCTTTCCGATCACTTCCAGAAGCTGAGACCTGGACTCATAGACAAATACCAGAACTGCTGCCGTCACAAGTCCTTCCACCAGCCCGATCGCCAGATGAATCGGCTGCATCAGACCAATGAACGCTCCAAATGGCAATTCCGTAACTCCAGATGCCAGCGTCTCGATACAGACCGAAAACGCACCGAGCTGAAGGGTGACCACACATCCGACCACCGATGCGATAATCAGCCGTATCCGCTCCGATGCAAATTTCCCTTTCAAAATCGGTCGATAGATTAGAAAATAGCCGATAAAACACCCGTAGAATGCCATATTCCATATATTCGCCCCAAGGGCCATCAGTCCTCCGTCAGCAAAAAACAGACACTGAATCGCCAGTATCACGATCATCGACAAAAATCCCGCATAGGGGCCAAGCAATGCCGACAGCATCATGCCGCCGCACATGTGACCGCTGGAACCAGTTCCCGGAATAGTATAATTGATCATCTGTCCGGCAAAGACAAATGCCGACATTACTCCCATAACCGGAAGTTTATCGATCTTATGATCCGCCCTCAGATTTTTTACAGACACCCCGGCTACTGCCGTAGATGCCACATACATAGTTGCCGCTACTGTCGGCGCTAATAACGCATCCGCCATATGCATAACACATTCCTCCTACTTTGTTAATAATCAAATCAGCTGATTCTGATTCATTATGCTTCCTGTTTTACCAGTTTTAATGCCTCCGCAAATAATTCATTGGCTCTTACAAATTCTTTTACTCCCTCCGCAATCATATCCGCCGCTTCTTCCATTCCCATGGTCCGGATCCTGTCTCCCATATCCGCAAGTTCTTCTGCATGATGACGGTTATGATCTGCCATATAAGAAAGCAATGCTGTCACTTCTTCCAGCGACCCCTGCTCTCCTTCGTGTACATGACTGTGACTGTGTACATGTTCATGCTCATGAGTATGTGCCACTCCATCGTGAGTATGTTCATGGGTATGGTGATGCACATGCATATGCTCATGTTCACAATAATCCTGTTTCTGTTCCATTCTCTTTCCTCCATAGTTGTTGGTTGGTAATTCCTGCTGTCTCACTACCTGGAGGCAATTCTTTTACTATAAACTGCCCGAAAAAAAATATATCACATCTGAAATCCTGTTCACAACCCCGACAGGGGGATATTGGCCATATCAACTTCTTATAATATTATTCCATTATGGAATAGCAGACAGGTCAGAAAAGTCATTTAAAACTTATACATGAAAACGATCATAGGATTCATAACAGTCCAGACAAAGCTTCTTTCCTCCGGCAATACGAATCCAGTTGGCACCAGTACGCTCACCACAACATTCACAAGGATAAGAATCAAAAATTCTTGCCTGCTGCGGTAAAGCGATCACCGTTTCCTTCACATCGAACATATCCTCAGGGGTACACCCCTGATAATAGTCGAAGGTTTCCTCACGGGTCATTCCCTCTGGTTTCGGTTTCAGAACGAGACGCACAGATTTACCGGTTTTTCGATTATAGAAGGAAAATGCCTGCTTGCCCCGCATATGGAACAGCAGATTTCCTTTTCCCACACTGCAGCCCAGGATCACCTGAATGGCATCCACCCCGCAGGCATCGTTTTCCGCAATGCAGACCACCTGTTCATCCTCTGAAAATTCCAGTTCCAGCAGTTTCATGGCATACAATGCCGCTTTGTACCCGATCATCAGCCCACCGCAGACATGGCCATGAAAAGCTACCGCTTTTTCCCATAAAACATTCTTATCATCCATATAAACACTCCTAATTTATTATAACAATTTTATGTCCCTGAAACCTTGTCACCTGTGCATCGACTTTGTACACATGAGAAAGCATCTCATGTGTAATAACATCTTCATCACCATAGTCATAGATTTCTCCATCAGAAACAATCAGGAACCGGTCACAATAACGCAAAGCAAGATTCAGATCATGGATGACCACAATCACCGTAATACCATCCTTTTGCGCTAGTTCCTGGGAAATCCGCATGACCTCATGCTGATTGAACAGATCCAGATTGCTGACAGGCTCGTCCAATAACATAATTCTGGGACACTGCGCCAGCGCCCTGGCGATAATCACCTTTTGCAGTTCACCCCCAGAAAGTTCGTCCACATAACGCAGGGCAAAATCCTGAAGCTTCAGTCTGTTCAGTGCGCGCTCTACAATCGCAGTATCCTCATTTGTCAGCCCCACTGTAATATAAGGCTTCCGTCCCATGAGAACCACATCGTAGACCGTCAGACGGCTGACATCACTGGACTGCTCCACATAAGCCATAGTCCGGGCGATCTGGCGTCGTTTCATTTGGCGAATATCCTGACCATCAGCAAAAACAACCCCTTGCTTCAAAGGCAGTATTCCATTGAGACATTTAAGCAGTGTACTTTTACCTGCACCGTTATTACCCAACAGGGCAAGAAAGTGTCCCTCTTCAACTTTGAAAGAAAGCTGATTCAAAATCGGATCGCTGTTTTTATAGGAAAATGACAGGTCTTTCGCTTCAATCATGTACGTCCCTCCCTACTGTTGATCAGACAGATAAATACCGGAGCCCCCACAAAGGATGTAATGGCACCGATTGGCAGCACCTGTGGAGACAGGATCATCCGCGACAGAATATCACTCAAAAGTAGCAGCGAAGTTCCTGCGAGAGCAGAAGCAGGAAGTAAAAACCGATAATCATTGCCTATGATGCGGCGGACAATATGCGGGGCAATCAGGCCAATAAAATTCAAAATACCAATAAATGCTGTTGTCACAGCCGCCGTCAGAGAACAGACTATCATACTGCCCACGATCAATGCGTCCGTGTTGATGCCAAGCGCTTTTGATGCACTTTCTCCACTGAGCAGGACCGTATAATTCCAGCGGTTGATGAGAAAAAATACAAATGCAGCTCCTGTGACTACCGCCATGATCATAACTTCCCGCCATGTAGTACTGCTCAGGCTTCCGAAAGTCCAGAACACAATGGAACCAAGCTGTGTTGTGGTTGCGAAGTATTGAATGATCGCCGTTCCCCCTGAAAACAGGGTGCTGAGAGCCACACCGGTCAAAATCATGGACTCAGGCTTCACTTTCCTCAGGTGAGCCATATAGATGATCACCGCAGTAGGAATAACAGAGCAAAGAAAAGCACAAATGGCCAATGAATATGGATCGGCAAAGGACATACTGGCATCGCTGGGCGACTGAATACCGGAACCAAGTACTACAATAGCAAAAGAAGCGCCAAAGGCGGCTCCGGGAGATACCCCCAGTGTGGAAGCATCTGCCATAGGATTTCTTAAGATACTCTGAAGCACACAGCCTGCCACAGCCAGGCCGAAACCGGCTGTCACTGCTGTGGCGACCCGGGGCAGACGCATGTTCCATACAATAAGAATTGTTTTCTTATCGCCACAACCCAAAACAGCTTTGCATACATCCAATAAAGACAAACCAGCAGACCCCAGGGCAATATCCGCCAGTACAAGAAACGCTGTCAAGGCCAGCAGAATCACCAGTACCAGAATTTTGAAACCCGTGTACTGTCTGTAATTCTGAAACTTTCTATAAGATTTCATATGCATCAGTTAAATATGGCAACCTGTCCGAAACCAAGACCGGCTTCATCCAGCAGGTTCAGATATGCAGCCCCAGGTTCTCCCACAAACATCTCGAAAATCTCAGCAGCTTTCGTCTCGAAGTCAATATCCGAAAACTGTTCCGGATAGATAATCGTTGCAGCATAGTAGGCATTTACAAGTGACATTTCAATATTTGTATACACACAGTTATATGCGCCCTGACTATAGACCATTCCATTCTTTACAGCAGAAAGCTCCTGATAGAAATCAGGATTTGTCTCAAAATCAGATTTTAAAATATCCAGTGTAGGCCCTTCCATGTTGACAAAAAGAATATCAGGATCCCAGGTTGCCACCTGCTCCTTTTCGACAGTCATAGAACCATTTCCACCCGTTTCATCAGCGACATTTTTGGCATGGATGACCTCAAAAGGAATATAATGAGCATAAGTAGCATCAATTCCATTATATCCGCGGAAGCTGACGGCGCCATAATATACAGCAGGTTTATCCTCATCTGGGATATCACAGGTACGATTGTCCAGATCCTCAATGCAGACTTTTACAAAATCGACCAATGCATCTGTATGCTCCTTTGTGCCAAATACATCGCCCAGAAAATTCATAGTGTCTACAAAATCATCATTTACAAAGTCGGTAGCAAAAACACCGATTACTGGTAGCCCTGTCTGATCCTGAAGTTCATCTGCCTGTGCCGCATCATTGGTGAACAGGACAATCACATCCGGATCCAGAAGAACGAGTTCTTCCTGATAAATCTCAGAATTGGGCCAGCCAGAGCCAATAGAAGGCAAAGCTGCGAACTTTTCATGGTACACGTCAGAACAGGGAGCACAGGTCATTTCCGTCTTCTCATTCTCTGTTACCCCTGTAATCTTGTCCATCGCACCGGCGTAGACCACCATACGTGTAGATGGCAGACCTGGACAGGCGACCGATTCGACAACAGAAGGAATCTCAACCTCACGGTCCAGAACATCTGTGACCACACGGGTGGCTTCTTCCGAAGTATCCACACTTTCCTGAGAAGTTTCCGGCTTTGTATCCGCTGTTGTATTATCGGGGTCTGTGTTTTCCTGATCGGGTCTTCTACCACAAGCGCACAGGCTCAGAGTGACAACCAATACCAGCAGAAGGGACAGCAGTTTGATAAATTTCTTCATAGTGTTTTTCTCTCCTTTACAATTATTACAGAGTGATGAATCTCATACCCAAATCTTAAAGGAAGAACACATTTTCATTAAGCCCCTTGGGGGGATATAATCTTATACATCATCTGCTGATTTCTCATATTTATAAACAATTCTCAAAAACCTGTGCATTTATAGACATACTGTTTACAAATTTTGAAACCCTGCTTTCAAAAAACAATCTACGCCATGTTGGATCTGTATCCATTTTTCGTCAGATATATCACGATAACGTTTGCAGAGCGCAAGACAGCCATTAAGCTGAAAATAATATATGGCATAGAGAATGTCCTCAGAACATCCCATGTCTGTCTGCAGCCTTTCTGAAAACTGGTCTTTGGAAAAATTCATCATTCGATCAATCACATGGCTGCGCAGAGAATCCGCGAAGAAAATATTTTGATATTTCTTATTTTCCCGCAAAAAATGACAGAGGGGATAGCTGCATTTCTTTCCCCGGGTGATCTCACAGCCCACCTGCAGCAATACACTGTGGGTATTAGCCAGCACATCATCCAGTGTTTCCTCCATAACCTGGCTGATGTTGCTGTAATGCAGGTAAAAGGTTCCCCGGCTGAGCTCCGCCGCCCGGCACAGATCTGCCACAGTAATATTCATGTATTCCTTCTCTTCCAACAGTTCCAGAAGCGCATCCTTGATAACCATACGGGTATAGCGCGTGCGACGATCTGTTTTTCTTGTTTTCTTTTCTTCCATGTGATCACCTCGAAATTTTAAACTGTCTGCCTGTTATGTTAATTGGTCATTTTTCTGTCAGGCAAATACACATTTTACAAATCCGTCTATAATTTCCTGTATTTTCAAAAAGATGTTCAGAACTATATCCCCCCGGTGGGCTTCCTGATCCCTGCTGTTTCTATTATCATGATCCCATAATAAATGCCAACCCCGGCAGGAAACGGAGGAATTAGTAAATGAGATTATTACTGTGCGGCAAAGGCGGCTGCGGAAAAAGTACAATAACTGCACTCCTTGCCAAAGAATATGTCCGGCAGGGCAAACGCGTTCTGGTCGTTGACTGCGACGAATCCAATTATGGTCTGCATCAGCAGCTTGGTCTTGCCCTTCCCCAGGACTTTACGGATTATCTGGGCGGCAAACAGCAGATCATGCAGCTGTCTGCCAATGGACCTGCAAATGTCCCGCCTCTTTTTGAAAAACCCTGGACTTTTGACGACATTCCGGAAAAATACCTTTCCAGAAAAGATAACATCATGCTCATGTCACCCGGCAAGATCAAGGACGCCAACGAAGGCTGCGCATGTGCCTTTAATATCGTAATGTGCATGTTTCTGCCCATTTTACAGTTGGAAGAAAATGATGTGCTGCTGATGGATATGGAAGCCGGTATTGAACATTTTGGACGCGGTACTGCCAACTGCAGCGAAAAGGTTCTGATGGTAGTAGATCCTTCCTATGAATCCTTGAAGCTGTCTGAGAAAGTGACGGAAATCTGCAATCAGATCAATCACCCCGTCTATTATGTTCTCAATAAGGTCACTTCCAGAAATGAAGCGGCTATGATTGCTAAAATCAGCGCACCGGAAAAGATCGTCTGCAAACTCCCTCTTAATGAAGAGTTAATGGATGCCGGACTTAATGGCGACCCTCTGGAAAACAGCTTTCAGGAAATCCAGAAACTGATCGCAGCTATTGGCTGATCGACAGTTATACACACAAAAAGATACCTTTTCCTACTGTATCAAAAACGAGGCTGGCCTTCCGATTTTCGGATTGCCAACTCGTTTTTGATATCTTTAACCTCATCTGAGTTTTGCCTTTATAAAAGTCAGAAATCGTTCTGCCCATGGTCCAGGTATCTCTTCTTTTCTCACAATGTATCCAAAAAGCACTGGGGTTTCTTCCCCATAAAGAGAAAGCCCTGGATATCCCTGGGATTCTTCTTCCGGTCCCAGATAGGCTCCGCTAATATTTCCCAAATCTGTATTGCGCAGCAAATCATTCATCACATAGTCGCTGTTAGTGATGACTGCCACCCGGGCTTTTTGTCCCTTATCCTGTTCATTCCGAAAAATATCCCAATAGTGATTTAATGTAAATTCGTCCTCATAGCACTGTACCAAGCCAATATCCTCCATGGGCACTTCCTCTATAGATGTCTTTTTTCCCATAGGATTATGAGTACCGAAGTATAGCATGGCTTTCAGCCGTTTCAACTCTACAAACTCCAGATAACTTTTTTCCAGCTTATACTGAAACGACAGCACCTGTGGCTCCATCATATGGACAAACCCCACATCCGACTGTCCGCTGCCCAGGCGTCGGATCACATCCTCTGTGCTGGCAGTCATAATCTGAAAGCGGACATTTTCATCCTTATGAATCTGATAAAATTCTGTAAAGCATGCAGACATCCAGGAACTGGGATTGCAGGCAATGGAAAGTTCCTCTCCCTCATCCATGCTTGCAAATGCTGCAAGCTGATTTACATTGTCAATAGCTCTGCAGGCATATTCATACACCTGCTTTCCCTTCTTGGTCAGACTGATTCCCCGATTTTGGCGTACAAAAAGCGGAAACCCAAGTTCCAGTTCCAATGTCCTTATGATCTTGCTTACATTCGGCTGGCTCGTATACAAAACATCTGCAGCCCTACTGAAAGACTGCAGATCTGCACACACCACCAGATATTGTAGTTGTTTTGTCTCAATCATAGATTTCTACTTCCCATCACGCTGAAACAGCCATTCGTTCTTCCTCTTCATGGCATTTCACCGCACTGACCAGAAACATGGGTGTAGACGCATAGTTCACCTGCTCCGTCTGGTCCCACACACGCTTCCACACCTGCTCGTCTGCCTGTACCTGCTCTCCTGCATATGGTTTCAATACCTGCATATCCCATGCCGGACGCATGATGCGGCTCATAGGCACCTGCCTCGCAATCTCCTCCATGGCATCAATATCTGTACAGGTATAGTGATCCTCCATCTGAAGAGCCTCTACTTTTTCCCGATCCTCTTCATACCGTCTGCGTTTCTCCTCATCGAACAGATGATGATACCAGTTGGCATCGAAATTCAGAAGCCTTCCGCCTTCTTTTAATACGCGCATCCACTCTGTATACGCTTTTTGGGGATCTTCCAGATTCCATGTCAGATTACGTGAAATCACTACGTCAAACGTTCCATCCGGAAACTCCAGATTCTGCGCATCCATCTGCTGAAAATGAATCTTTTCTGCCAGTACTCCTGCATTAGATTTTGCCTGCCAAAGCATGGCTTCTGTATAATCCACCGCGGTCACTTCATATCCCTGTTTGGCCAGCAGGATTGCAAAAAATCCAGGACCCGTCCCCACATCCAGAATCTCCAAATTCTTTTCCTCCGGCAGATGTTTTCTGATCTCACGGAACCACACCTGATCCTGACCCGTAGCTAACTCGTGCTGGTTGACCTCTGAGTATCCCTTTGCTCTTTTTGTCCAGTACTGTTCAATTTTTGACAGCAGCATCTTCTTATCCCCCATTTACTTCATTTGTTTTTACTTTTCTGCCCGAACAATAAAATTCAGAATCAATAGATGCCCATCTGGAAGTACCTGTTCCCTTGTCACACTTCCTTCCGCATGAGCCGCTCCCATTTTTTGAAGTGTCTCTACATCCCAGTCCGGCCGTAATCTTTGTGCCAGAGGAAGTGATTCCCCAATACGATCGATGGGAGCTGCATCTATTCCTTCCATATACTTGTGTTTCCACTGCATACGGTCACCATATGCCTGATCTTTTACATAATAATAGAAATTACCGTCACAGTTCATGAGGCTTCCGCCATTTCTTAATACCCGAAACCACTCTCTATACGCACGCTCCGGCTCTTCCAGATTCCACAACACATTCCGGCTGACAATAAAGTCAAAAGTACCATCTGGAAACGAAAGCTCCTGCGCATCCATTCTATGAAAATCAATATGCGCTCCATATGTGTCCGCATTCTTTTTTGCTTCAGACAACATATTTTCTGTGTAATCCACTGCCGTCACCTAATACCCCATCTGGGCCAGCAGAATAGAGAAAAAGCCGGGACCGCATCCGATATCCAACACCTTTTTATAATTTCTTCCCTTCAAAGATTGACGGAGCTGGTCTTTCCAATAGATACGGTCTTCTCCACCTAATTCTTCCTGATTGCTCCGTGTATAGCCTTTCGCCCTTTGATTCCAGTATCCGCGTATCTCCTCCAGCCGTTCTCCCATATGCCCTGTTGTTACTCCTGTATTCTAATTTGTCTGTCCACTCGCTGTATGGAACCTTACGATATAAATTATAATGTTATTGGAAAAGTCCTACAAGCCGGGTAGGGGGATAAAATTTATCCTGTTTTACAAAAAAATACCAGTTACATATCAATACGAAAAGCAACATGAAACTAAAAAAGCAAAGGAAGCGCAAAAAACAGGAGTGTCGAAACACCCCTG
>CAMWMT010000049.1 GCA_947175375.1 uncultured Clostridiaceae bacterium
ATACTTCTCAATCTCACTGCAGTCTTTCCTTGGAAGCTGTCTTGCATAAGCAGCCCATACATCCGGATCTGCAAAGGCGTCCAGAAGCCTCTCGATCAGAGAGGCATTTTCCGGAAGCGCATCCTGCGTCATGCATACCACTATGTCCGCTTCTGACATCCGGATCCCTGCGTCTCTGGTGCCGCCATGGTCAAACTCTGTCTTTGTCAGGTGATGGATCTCAAGATTCTCATACCGATGTTCCAGTTCTTTCGGAAAATACTCCTTTTCCGTATTCATGAGAATAATCTTCCTCACCGGGTAGCTCTGGACATGCAGCCGCTTCAGAAGCTGCTCCAGCTGTTTCCCCGGACGATATACCGGAATCAAAACATCTACGGTCAGCACAGATGCCATATCTTAATATCCCGTATCACTTGTGATCTGATCCGAGATCGCCTGTACTTCATCTGATGGTGTATAAGAATAATTGCCAAACAGATACTCATGAAGCTGCTTTACATTCTCTGCCAGGTTCACCGGTACCACACAGGAGCCTTTCCCTTTCACACTTGCCGCAACCCGGTCAAAGGGGAATCCCTGTGTATCAACGATATTATAGCTGATCATTTCCGGAGCCATCTGAATGATCTCCTCATTCGTATAGTTTGTAGCAATCTTTGAGAACACTGCATTGATGATCTCATTGATCTCCGAGATATCTGCTTTCTTCGCTGTACTTACGATCTCTCCAATGACCTCTCTCTGACGTTCCGTCCTCTTGAAGTCATCTCCAGCTGTATACCGGATACGACAGTAGGATGTGGCCTGTACGCCATCCAGAAGTTGCAGACCTGTCTGCGTCAGCTTCTGTGTCTCCACTCCTGTTACTTTGGAAGTCTCTACGGTATAATTATTCAAATGTTCGATCTCTGATTCATCCACATCAATGTAAATACCACCAAGCAGATCGATCGTTTCTGTCAGAGCTGCAAAATCCACACTGATATAATACTTGATATCCAGATCCAGATTCTTGTTCAGCATTGCCATGGCCTGCTCCGGACCGCCGGCAGAGTACGCGCCGTTGCACTTATTGAACTTTCCGTTAGCCAGATCCAGATACGTATCACGGAATACTGATACCAGCTTTACTTCCTGTGTATCATTATTGACGCTTGCAACAATGATCGTATCGCTTCTGTTTCCTTTACCAAGCTGCCCCGGTGTTCTGGTATCCAATCCAAACAGTGCGACATTTGTGTATCCGGACAAGGTCTTTTTAGTTTCTTCCGGCAGTGTCTCATTGATCTGTACCTGTTCCGGGTCTACGACCGGACGCTGAATCCTGTCAAGCTGCCTCACCACATAAAAACCGATCACCAGTGCCAGAAGCAGTACGATCTCAATTCCAAAAATAATAATTCTTTTCCTTTTTTTAGCAGACTTCTTTTTAGAAGAACCCTTTTTCTTAGAAGATGGAGAAGCGCTTTTGGAAGAAGACCTCTTTGCAGAAGCGCTCTTTGATGAACCACTCTTCCTGGAACCCGTTTTTTTCAATGTTTCTTTTGCCATAATTCATCCTTTCTACGCCTGTTAATAAGCATTCTTATTCACAAACCCTTTAAAAAACGTCAGGAACAGAATCTTAATGTCCAGCCCCATAGTCCAGTTCTCAATATAGTACAGGTCGTATTCAATGCGTTTTTTAATTGATGTATCTCCCCGGTATCCATTAACCTGCGCCCATCCTGTCAGGCCGGGACGAACCTGATGCTTCACCATATAACGCGGAATCTCTTCCCGGAATTTTTCCACAAAAAAGGGACGCTCCGGACGCGGGCCCACCAGGCTCATGTCTCCTTTCAGGATATTAAACAGCTGCGGAAGCTCATCAATACTGGTCTTTCGGATAAATCTCCCCACAGGCGTAACGCGAGGATCATTCCGAACCGTCCAGGCCTTCTTCTCACTTCTGGCCGACTGCACCTCCATGGAACGGAATTTATACATCTGAAAATTCTGGTTATGGAGCCCTACACGCTCCTGTTTATATATCAGCGGCCCTTTGGAAGTTGTCCTTACCAAAACAGCCGTAACCAGCATAACCGGCGAAAAAACAATGATTGCAATTACTGAACCTATGATATCCACAACCCGCTTACAAAGCATATTGAATGTATTCGTCAGTGGCACATGACGGATATTGACTACCGGAAGCCCCATCAGATCTTCCGTATAGGGTCTCGTGGGAATAATATCATTATAATCCGGAACAAATTTTGTATGCACGCCGGATTTCTCACAGATGGCAACAATTCTCTTTAATTTATAATACTCCCGAAGTCCAAGAGTCAGAGCGATCTCATCGATCTGGTTGTTTGACAGAATCTCTTCAAGCTCCTCTGTCGTACCAAGAATCGATATCCCTTTATAGTTGTAACCGATTTCTTTATTATCATCCAGAATTCCTTTTACCTTGTATCCCCACTGTGGATTAGAATGGATACGGTCAATAAAAGCTTCTGCGGCGCTGCTGTAGCCGACAAAGATAATATGGCGTAGATTAAATCCGCTTTTACGCATCTTCCGGAGCCCTGCCCGGATCAGGTTACGTACACCTGTCTCCAATACGATATTGAACGCATAAAAGTAGAACAGCATCGTCTTGGAATAATAATCCGCATAATCGCTGTAATTGCGAAGCAGGAAGAAGGTACCCATGATCAGCAGCAGGCCTATGGTGTTCGCCTTTATGATATTGCTGCCTTCCAGTCTTCTTCCCTGTACCCTTTTCGACGTATACAGGTTAAACGCCAGATACAGGATCAGATACAACGGCACGATCGGAATCAGCACCATACAATACTGGGTAAACACCAGTCCCGGCGCGTCCTCCAGTATGACAAATTTATATACCCATGACAGCAGATATGCAATGATGATGGTAACTGCATCCACCACTACATGGAGACGGTTAAAATATCGCTGATTATCCTTGATCAAAGCCGCTCACCTGCTCTTTCTGCACTTACATCCTCACCAGCAACAGAATGTTCTTCCAGAGTTCCATCTGAATCTTCACATAGTTAAGTGCATGTCCCATACAGAATCTGACTTTCTTATCCGAATGCTCCCTGCAGAGCCGTAATCCCCGAAGGAATCCGTTCCGATAATCCTTTCCCATTCCCTTTTTCATGAAAAACAGATACTTAACGGAAAAACCGGCGATCAGCAGCGGCGCATTCAGCAGCATCTGTAAAAAAGGCATATTTTTATATATCAGATAAACATTATTTCCTGCAGAATGCAGTACTTTAAAACGATTATAACGTGAACCACTTGTAGCACTTCCTATGTGAAACACTTCCGCTCTCGGCTCATACCAGTGATAATAGCCGTAGATTCTGGCCCGGTAGGACAGATCCATGTCCTCCAGATAGGAAAAATGGGCATCATCAAAACCGCCCAGTTCCTCCAGCAGTTTTTTTTGGTAGATCGCCGCGCCGGCACAGGAAGAAAAGATACGGCCGCCTCTGGAATAATCTGCAGATGGCCTTCCCCTTCCCCTCGTGATCCCCCAACCCAGAGCACAATAATAGTCACCGGCATTGTCCAGAACATCCCGGTTCTGATACTGCAGCATCTTCGCCGCACAGGAAAACCTTCTCTTATCTTCACGGATCGCATCCAGGAGATATCGCGCAAAATCCGGACGTACCTCTGTATCATTATTCAACAGTATGACATAAGGACTCCCAGCTCTTTGGATTCCTTCATTCACTGCCCTACAGAAACCATAATTTTTATCCAGGCATATCAGTACACACTGTGGAAAATGCTCCCGGATATACCTCTGACTTCCATCAGAAGATCCATTATCCACAACTATGATCTCTGCAGATACTCCCACCTGCTTCGATACCGAACGTAAGCAAGCTTCCAAATATGATATTCCATTATAATTCGGAATCACAATTGATACATCTGACATGCATCGTCCTCTCTAACGTAACTCCTGAATCCGGTACTTTGTATCCTCCAGCGAGAGATTCGGATTATAATATCTGTCCGGTTTCTGAAGCAGTTCTTTCCATTTCTTTTCAAAAGCCGCCGCCCGTCTGACAGACCTCTTCCTGTTGGCATACTTCTGCTCTGTCAGAACAATCCCCGGATCATAGATATTATGAAGACCGATACATTCCAGCTTCAGACAGAGATCCACATCTTTCATCCGGTCTTCCACATCTTCCGAAAAACCTCCGACTTCGAGAAAATAATTTTTTCTAATCATCATGGCTTTTCCTGATACTGCATGACTGTTCTGCTGCAGCACGACTTTATGAAAATATCCGGTATAACCCATCGGAAGACCGGCAAAAGCATCCCCGATCTGGCCGTTCAGTCCCAGAATCCTGACCCCATGCTTCAGTCTCCGGTTATTGTCGTAAATACGTCCGCCTACTGCGCCTGTCCCTGCATGCTGCACGTTACCCAGGAACAGTTCCAGCCAGCCTCTACTGATCCTCTCGATCCTGCTTTCCATAAACAGGAAATATTCACTGTCAAGCTTCTCCGCCAATCTGGAAAATGTTACAAATTTATTACATGCACTAGTACAATATACTACTTTTATCGGTATTTGTCTATGTTCTTTTATAAAATTCAGAATTATTTTATTTTTTTCGGACTCTTCCAGAAGAAGTAGAAGCTCCAGATTTCCGTAGGTCTGGTTCCGGCTCACGGTCTTTACAAATTTTCTGAGCACTCCCATCCTTGGTACATCCAGTACGATAATACTGACCTTCGGAAGGGAAGAGAGTTCGTAAACCGTCCGGTAAAACCCTGGATTTTCCATTTTTTCCACAGTTCCCACAAGACCCAGGCGCTCCAGATGACATTCCACCGCACGGCGTCCTGCTTCATAGGCATAGGCCTTACTCTCCGGATCTGCCGCCGTAGATGCCGGATGGCTCCTCCAGTGATACAGGATCTTCGGTATATGCCCAATCTCTTCTGCCTGTTCCGTACAGCGCAGGATAAAATCATAGTCCTGAGCGCCATCAAATTCCTCATGGTATCTTCCCACCTTTTCAAGGAGGCTCCTCTTTACCACGAGCAAATGGCAGATATAATTATTGCTTCTCAACAGCTCCGGATTAAAATCCGGCTTAAAATGAGGCTGAAAATAAGTGGAAGAATCAAATGTCAGCTTGTCTTCATCCGAATAAAGCAGATCTGTCCCGGGATGCATCGACAGCCATTTGACAACTTCAAACAGCGCATGCTCCTCCAGAACGTCATCATGGTCCAGAAGCGCCACATATTCTCCGGAAGCCAGTGCGAGAGCCGCATTCGTATTTCCGGAGATCCCCCGATTCTCAGACAGCTTCTCATACCGAATCCTGGAATCCTTCCTTCGGTAGCTTTCCACCACCGATCTGACAGAATCCTCTTCCCCGCTCCCGTCTGCAATACACAGCTCCAGATTCTGATAAGTCTGTGACAGAACGGATTCTATCATCTCCCGAAGATATTCTTCCTGCGTACGATATGCCGGTACTACCACACTGATACATGGCGCATATTCAAAACGATGTGCCCTCTGCAGCTCTTTTTCACTGTCTGCGGGACGATTTCTGAGCATCCAGTCCTGGTATCCCTTTTCCAGACGGTTACGGTATAGGCGTTCTTGCACCTTCCGGCTCAGCCTTTTCACTCCATAGCTTTTCACATACTGGTAACCGCGTTTTGCATAACTGACATTTTTCATAGTGGTCAAATCTTTCTTTTTCGTTGTCCTGAGCTGTTCAGAAATAACCTGTGAAAAGTTCCTTAAAATGTAACCTCACCGTCATGTGCGATCAGAGAAGCAGAGATCATACCTTCCAGTCCTGCCACTTCCCGGACCAGTCCGCTTTCATCCTTGACCCGAAGCTCGATCACCATATCCAGACGGCCTGTGGAAAGGTTTCTGGACTTCACCTTATAGGACTTTGTATATTTCCCGACCGTTTCCAGTACGGATTCCTCTCCATCCATCACGGAACTATTTACCACCAGCATCATCGGAACCTTTGCCACCGGCAGAAGGTCCAGCACCAGGATGCAGACCGTCACTGCCACCGAGGTGACCAGCGCCACTTCATAAAGTCCTGCTCCGCAGATGATCCCAATACTGATCGACCAGAATAAAAACACGAGATCCATCGGATCCTTGATCGCTGTACGGAAACGGATGATTGACAGCGCACCTACCATACCAAGGGAAATCACCAGATTCGACTGCATGGCAAGAATAATCGCTGCGGTAATCAGAGACATGGCAGCCAATGATATGTTAAAATTCTTGGAATAAAATACTTTCCTGGTCACCAGCCGGTAGATCATAAACACATATAAGGCCAGCAGAGCTGTTACAAACAGCGTGGCTGCAATCTTTCCGGTTGTGATATCCATCCCCTGGAAACCCTCCAGAAACGAATTTTTAAAAACATCCTGAAATCCCATCTTATGTAGTTCTCCTTTTCTTATTTTATATACATTTCTTTATACACTTTCGTGTGTTGTGTCGTTCACATTCTGTCAGACTTTCCGGTCCGTTTTCTCGCCGGACTACGTTGTCGCCGGTCAACGATGCCGCCGCATCTTTTCTGTTGTTACAAATGGAATCTCCGGCAGAGATAATATTTGGAAAACGCCGTCTGCCTCAGATTCTCAAGCTGAACCGTCCGATAGATATGATCCGGAAGATACTCATCATATTTTACTTCCAGGATATGCTGCCCCGCCTCCAGTACCGGACGGAGCGGAATCTGTTCTTCCAGAAACAATTCGACCCGATTGGAACCGCTGATATTTTCATCCATTGTGATCCGTACATTCCCATACGGGTATACATAAGGAACTCTTTCGTATTCTACGATCACCTTCGGCCTCATGTGTCTGACCTGCATCAGCAGGCAGAGCTTGCGAAGAAGAGCCGGTGACTCATCTCTAAGCGCCGGTATCTCTCCCTTCATCAGGCTCCGGCATTGTTCTTCCGTCAGCAGACAAGACAGTTTCTGCGTCTTTCCCCGAACCTTCCTCTTCAGCTCCAGACTGATCCGTTCCTTACTGTGATCATAGATCCGGATACGGAACTTTTCTCTCGGGTCCGTACCCGCTTCATTTTCCTGAAAGCATGTGTCGTATATATCATCAAAATACAGGCTCCTGATATTATATACTCCTGTCTTCCCCACATGAGAATCCAATGGAACGAGTCCCTGCAGGCGTACCTTCAGCATCGTCAGTTCTCCACAGGAACACAGATATTTAAATTCATGCCGATACTGATTCTCCGGCAAAGAAGGATCATATATTTTTTTCTCCATCCTGTCACTTTAGTCCTTTACGTTTCTTACATTCATCTATATATTTTCCATCATTTTATCAAGAAAATTCATCCGCTTCACCATGAAATCATACATTCCCGTATAATCTCCATCATGATGGCTGTCCGGCCATCGAAGCGCATCCCTCCCAAAAGCGCCCGAATCCTGTACCTGATGTCTGTATCTTTGCAGAAGCTCTTCCATGTGCGCATCCGACAGGACACCCTGACGAAGCTCCTTCCATCTGGTTGAAACAGCCGAGCGGATCTCCCCGATATCAAGTGCAAGCATCCGGTCCATAAACGGCCACTCCAGATAGTTCTCCGCCCGTTCCGGCGCATGAATCACATACAGTTCTTCTTCCTGATCTGTATAGACATTCCCCCAGGTCAGGTCCGTATCCCATGGAACCAGATAAAGCCGGTATCCGTCCTGCTCTTTTTTAAAGGCGAAAAACATGTTTTTATAAATATTATCTTCTCCATATATCATCTGAAGATACAGCCATATGTCCGCTGCATTCTCCATGTTCAAAAGCTTTCCCGCTTCTCTGGCAAATGTTTCATCATCCTTCTCACACATCTGTACAAAATTCCGGAAACATCTCCAGTCAGCGCGGCTTCCATATCCTTCTTTTCCCTTGATCTCCATACCAAGCGTGGTCAGATAATCCTCTGGCTCTACCTCATCGAAGAGTTCGGAACGTAGTTCCCTTCCCACGGTCCTCTTGTACAGATATTCCTGGTCCGATATGGAAAGCTGTGTGCTGTCCACCGGCTCGAATATCCCATAAAGCCCTCGGTACTCTCCATTGACCACCAGCTCTGCATATTCCATATGCGTGCCAAAATGAGCGCGATAGGGCGTGTCTGATGCACCAAATTCATTCCAGAGTTCAACATTGAACCTGTCACGGATCTTTGTCCCGTCGCTGTAAGCTGCATAGAAGATCCACGTATCCGATTTTCTCATTCCAAACACGGATTTTGGATTCTCAGTGAGCACCCCAGCAGATGTGACCGAGATCAGATTCATTCGATATCCTCTCTTGGGATATGCACGGGTCGTCTGGCCTCTCTCATGCGCCTCAAAAGCCGAACTTACAGTCCACTCCTGCTTACTGCATGGTTCATAAAACACAATGCTTCCCGCAAACACAGTATCCACATCCAGATCTGCCCCGGTCTCTATACGTACTACCGGAAGTCCCGTGAATACCACATAGATCAGCGCACAGGTCTCTTCTGACTCTTTCCATACAAGAAACGGAATCTGCTGCCCCTCTGCGATCACAGACTGTTTCTCAAGCAGTGTATAATCCAGAAGCGGGAGAATCTTTATGACTCCCTCAAAGTCTGTAAATTCACCTGCCTCCCAGGCATCGCACTCCATATCCACCGGCAGATACCAGACCTTCGTCTTTCGGTCGCAGGCCAACTCTTCTCCACGAAAGCTCAGCCGTAACTCTTCTATATCCAGAGTGCCGGGAAGCCTTTCTAGCAGATGCTCTGCCTGACGCACTTCTCCTGCGAGAGAACCCGGAGAGAGTATCTTCCCTGCCTCATCCTCCTGTCTGAGATCGCCTGCGAAGAAGCATACCAGGCCTGCAAGCAGCAGAACACTGAACAGTAATACTGCTTTTTTACTCATCCTGTCTCTCCTGTTGCTTTCTGCTGCGTTTCATTATAACAGTTTTTCTCTCCATACGCAACGCTACATTTACTGCTTCTGAATCTCAAACTCATCGGTCGGCTCCCATGTCTCCGCATTATATGTGCTGACCCTCAGACTGTTCGGAGTGATCTGCACATCTGTTACCTCCGGTGTATCTCTTTTCTTTGATACGGCTGCTTCCTCCTGGTCCACTGGACGGCGATACAGGCTTCCGCTCGAAGAGCTCAGAGTCAGATACATAGTCCCCTCCGGATCGACTGCCGGACTCTCATACTTCTGAAAGCTTCCATCTTCCTGAATAAAATACGTCCGTACATAGGCATGGTCATGCCCGCACATCACCAGGTCAATATCGTATTCACTAGCAAACTGCAGAAAATACGTACGGATATTTTGTGCATTTTCCAGATAGCTCTCGTATCCGTTATAAGGAGAAAAATGAGAGAACACAATCCTCCATACCGCATCCGGGTTCGCTTCTACGGCAGAGGCGATAAATTCCTCATGCTCACCCCACTTTGCAGTATCCATGGTATCCAAGACCATGAACAGCGCACACCCTCTCGTAAACCAGTAGTCTCCATCGCCATCATCGTCACAGGTTCCAAGAGAGGACTGATTTGGAAGCGTAAAATGTTCGGAATACTGCGGACCACCCACATCATGATTGCCTTTGACAGGCGCCAGAGACAGACTGTAGAGGACCCCCTGATTCAAAAACGCATTGTACTGCTCTCCGTCATCAAAATCATTGACCTGATCCCCCAGAGAGACCAGAAAACTGGTATCCGGAAAATGATATCTTACCTTGTTCAGCAATCTGTGCCAGTTATTCTTTTGCTTGTCCACCTCTTCCACCGGCTTTCCGATCTGTGCATCTCCTACAGCCGTAAAGCGGAAGGAATCCGTAAATGTAGGAGTTGTATACGAATATACCGGAGATACCTGTTCCCCGCTTCCCACCTGATACTGGTATTCCGTCTCCGGCAAAAGGCCAGTAACCGTTGCACGGTTGATATAATAACCAGAAGTCACCTCAGAAGCTGCCACAGAAGCGCTGTATACGTCCGCCTTCTCAAAATTTTCATCATCCGCAGTCTTCCAGAGGACCTGTCCGGCCTCTTCCGACGGAGAATACCAGGTCAAGATAACTTCTTCCTCCGTACTTCCCACCGTAACAGACAGAGAACGGATCGGTGTGGTCGTGATCATGGGCACCGAATATTCCGGCGCCGTTCCCCAGTTCTCTTCACCAGGTGCGGGTGGTTCTTCCGCCACTTCTTCTGCCTCTGACTGCACTGGCTGGTTCTCTTCTTTCTTATCTGTTTTCTCCGAACATCCGGAAAGCAGCACCACCGTCAGCAGGGCACTCAGTACTATCAGACGTTTTTTCATCGTATCTGCGTCTCCTTTACTTCTTCTCTATAAATATCTTCCGGCTTACAAAGTTATATACCATGACTACTGCAG
>CAMWMT010000050.1 GCA_947175375.1 uncultured Clostridiaceae bacterium
GGGGGGTACTCACTGATCCGCATGCCTGTTACCCAAAGAATATGGCTTCCGTCTGATAAAAGGGTCTGCTGATCCCGCTCTTCTCTTGGAACTTTACTGTCTATAAAGTAATCCTTCAGCTTCTTGCGAATGCCGCCCGAAAGCTCCAGATAATCCCCTGGATGCCTGGTGCGCAGAACAAGACTATTTTTTATTTTATCATAATCAAACCACTTCGTATAGCGATTTACGGGAATTTTCCCAATTTTCTCACATTTTTCCACCGACAGGAAGAAGTGAACGCCCATATAATTGTATTTCTCCCCGGGCACACAATATACCTCTTCTGCCTTCTTTTCCTGTCCGTATCCCTTTTTCAGGAGCACCTCTTCATAACCGAGCACGGCGAAGTATCCCCCGGGAAGCGTAAGCCGGCTCCCCCGCCTTCCCTTCGCCAGAGCGCACACCTGTCCAATATGGACTGCTTCCAGATTCCGACAGTCTTCCATGACCTGTATCATACACTTTTGTACCAGTCGCTTCTGCACTGCCGGGTGCATCTTCAGAAACGGTTCCAGCAAGATCCGTAGGCCCTCTTTGTCCTCACGAACACTGTCCACCCACCGTTTCCCAATCTCTTCCTCCAGAAAATCCTCGATCTCCAGCAGCCGTTCTGCCGTCTCTGCCATCCGGCGCATGCTTCCCGGACGGATCTCTTCCATACCCGCCATGATCTGATGACGGATGCGGTTTCTTGTGTAAGTCAGTTCCTGATTGGTAGAATCCTCTACCCATTCCATGCCTCTCTCCCGAAGCCAGCCCTCGATCTCCTGCTTCTCCACGCACAAAAGCGGACGGATATAGGGCATCCGTACCGGCTCCATTCCCCGGAGGCCCTTCAGCCCCGTTCCACGCATCAGATGAAACAGCATCGTCTCCGCCTGATCATTCTGATGATGCGCGAGCGCCACACGGTCCACGCCGCCTTTTGAGATCTCCCGTTCAAATGCCGCATATCTTACGGCGCGTCCTGCTTCCTCCGTACCAATCCCTCGCTCCCGGGCAAGCCCCGGCACGTCCTCCCGGACGATCGTAAGCGGGATTCCTCGCTCCTGGCAGAACGCTTCGCAAAATGCCTCATCTCTTCCGGCCTCATACTCTCGGATCCCATGGTTGACATGCAGGGCACATACCTCAATGCCCCGTTCCTGTCCGTACTCCCATAAAAGCTGCAGAAGCGCCGTCGAGTCCGCCCCACCTGAGAAGCCGGTAAGTACCCTCATCCCGGCATCTGCCATCTTCCAGCGCTCCATGTATTCATAGATCTTCTTTTGTATCATGCAGAATCACCGCCTCCAAATCCCTGCTACGAGAACTGTCATATCATCCACTGCCTGTCCATATGCTTTCACCTGCTCCAACAGCCGCTCCGCCATCTCTGCAGGCGTCCCCTGCGGCAGGTTCCAGATCAGTTCTTTCATGATCTCTTCCTCCTGCCCCGGAGGCAGAGCGCCGAGCACTCCGTCTGTCATCAGGAACAGGATATTCCCGTCATACATCCGCATCCGGTAAGGCTCCAGGGCAAGCTGGCTTGTCACCCCCGCCGGAAGCCCTGCTCCGCGAATGCACTCCACGCTGTTCTCTTTTTTCAGAAAGCTCGCACAGGCTCCGACTTTCAGAAAATCACATACACCCGTATACAGATCGATCGACGCGATATCCATCGTCGAAAATACCGGATCATCCGGCTGAAGCACGATCGACGAGTTGATCATGCGTACGGCCGTCTCCCGGGAAAAACCTGCTTCCAGGAACTGCTCCAGGAGGTCGAGTACCAAGTCGCTCTGCGTACATGCCTGCACTCCCGAACCCATACCGTCTGACAGTCCTGCGTAAAAGAGCCCTTCCGGCAGCCAGAACACCGAGAAATTATCTCCCGACACCGCTTCATCCGGCCTCGTCTCTTTTTTGACTCCATACAGTACATTATAAGCGACTCCTTCTACAAACAGGATCGTCACCCGATCCTGGCTTACGAAGGAGCGGCTGTCTCTCGCGGGCATCATCTCGCAGTCCATCAGCTCTGACAGCGCAGCCGCGATCTTTTTGGACGGCACGCAGATCTTCCGCCTGGTATTCATGGTCATATAGACCTGCCTTTTTCTTCCCTGCGGATGATAAAAAAATACTTTGTGCACCTGCACCCCCATAAGCCGCAGACGTTTGCCAATATCCTGCTCCAGCCCCGTGTCCTCCCTGGTACTGTAGATCCGTTCCATCGTCCCTGCCAGGATCTGGCTCATCTCCTGAAGCTGTCCTGCGGCCGCCAGCCGGTTTTCCATCAGCCGTTCCTGCATGATCCGTTCCCCTCTGCTTCCACAGTCTGCCAACTGGGGCACCATACAGAAGCTTCGGGAAAGCTGTGAAAAGCTCTCCTGATATTCCTGTATCCACTGTCTGACCGGATGCACCGTTTCCAGATCCTGCATTCCCTTTTGCCGCTCACAGATCCATTCCCATATATAGCCCGCCAGAACAATAGCTGAAAAAAAGGCAGTCGCTTTCATCAGGCTCACGATCATCTTCCATGCTTCCTCGCCCCACATATACTCTACGGTCAGCTCCATTGCCGCCAGGCAGAGTCCTGCACCGCCTCCTAGCAGCCACTTGTCTCTTCCTTCCTCTTTCCTGCCAAACAGGATCAGCAAGCATCCGCCGACCATCACCGCCAGGACATATTTTGTCCACTCCATCGCATCATTCCTCCTCCATATCATTTTGTATGGGCATTATAAAAAGAGGATTCTGCAATCTTTGTCATTTAGAAGTGGCTCGAAAAAATTTTTTTTCGACACGAACAGAGATGAAAATAAGGATGAGCTTCCCGCCCATCCTCATGCAGTCTATTCCTTTGATTTAAAAATGATCTCATCCTCATAGACGAGTCCCAGCTTATCCTTTGCCACGTCCTCCACATACTTCTTCGTCTTCGTATAGGATTCAAACTCTTCAATCTCTTCTGCGCGCCTCTCCTCCTCAGCAATCGCTTCCATAAGAGCTTCTTCTCTCGCCTGATATGCGTAGTTCTTCTGCTTCAACTGAATACCACCTATGGTACTCACGCCAAAGACAGCCAGGACGATCAAAATGATCCCCCAGGCTCCCATATTCTGTCGCCGTCTGTATGCTCTTCTGGTCTTTGATTTTACGGACATAAGCTTCACCCCTAAGAGAATAAGATAATTATAAACTCTTTCAGTTTTTTTTTCAATTTCTTTTTATAAAATCTTACTGCCATTCTGCAGACTTGTACTACTTTCTTCCATACAATGCGGAACGGTTTCAAAAGAATTCCAAAGCACCAGTTCAGAATGCCCGCAATATGTTCCACAAGCCAGCCACTGACTGTCTGATGGTAGAACAGCATCCCGACAGCAACCGCAAACAGCGCATAACCGCGCACGGCTCCATCATTCTCCCGGTACAGAAGCTGAAAGATCAGAAGCGCCGTCCCTGCCCAGTAGAGCACATCCTCCAGTGCTACTGCACAGACACCATGGGGCACGACCCGCCGAAAGATCCGCAGCAGATCATAGATGATCAGGATCAATACTCCTCTGATGACTGCAAGTCCAAAAAACTGCAGTTCTTTTAAGATTCCCGGACTCATGGCACTAACGGAACAGCCGGTTCAGCAGAGACTCTCCGCTCTTCTTGAAATCCGAAACTTCTGAATACTGGACACTGTCGATTCGGCCCTCCAGCTCGATCTCTCCTTTCTCCAGCGACAGACGGTTCACATGCAGATCTGCCCCTTTGATCTGCATCATTCCGAGCTCTGTCTCCAGAAGGACTTCTGATATGTCAAAAGAAATGACATCTGATACACCGGTAATGCTTCCGGTCCGCCGGTTCATCATATTGAATTTATGAGCGCCTCTGCCCTGAGGATGTTCCTCTGCGGGTCCCATCTTAACCATAGAAAAAGACCTCCTATATATTCTCTTATAAATATATTAGGAGATCCTTATAATTATGCCTTTTTCTGCCGGACAACAGGATTCCGGTCATCACAGGTATCTGTAAAGCTCTTTCGCTTCTTCTTTTCTGGCCGTATCCTGTACATTCAGCACTTCTGCCTTCACGGTTCTCGTCCCAAACTGAATCTCCAGCACATCTCCTGCCTTTACGCTCTGAGATGCCTTGGCAACCTTACCGTTCACCAGCACTCTGCCGGCATCGCACGCTTCATTCGCTACCGTGCGTCTTTTAATCAGCCGGGAAACCTTCAAAAACTTGTCCAGTCTCATCTATTTATCTGCCTGACTTAGTTCAGAGCTTCCTTTAACACTTTTCCTGCTTTAAACTTCGGAGCCTTGCAGGCTGCGATCATCAGCTTTTCACCTGTATGAAGATTTCTTCCTTCTCTTGCAGCTCTCTCGATCACTTCAAAAGTACCAAATCCAACTACCTGAACCTTCTCACCTTTCTTTAATTCTTCCGTAACCACATCAACAAATGCCTTGAGGGCTTTCTCTGCGTCTTTTTTCGTAATATCTGCGTTCTCTGCGATTGCTGTAATCAATTCAGCTTTCTTCATGATATCTCCTCCTGAAAACTTTTCTGAAATATATTTTTATTGAACTGCGAAAGTCCAATAAAATACGGTTAACGAGCACGTATCATTAGTTATACCGTTTTTCCGGTTATTTGTCAAGCAGTATCCTGAGATTTAACCGTCTTTCCGGTGTTTTTTCAATTCTTTCTCCGCTCGTTTTATCTCTTCCCACCGAAGTCTGTTCTGCTCCGGAGAAACATACTCTTCATCGCCGAATACATGGGGGTGTCGGCGCACCATTTTCTCCGCCAGGGTGTTCACCACGTCATCCATGGTAAACCTTCCTTCTTCTTTCGCGATCTGAGCATGGAGGAGCACCTGCAGAAGCACGTCGCCGAGTTCTTCACAGAGGTTCTCGTCGTCTTTCTGTTCGATGGCCTCGATAACTTCCTGGCATTCGTCACGGAGGCAAGGGATCATGCTTTCGTGTGTCTGGGCTTTGTCCCAGGGGCAACCGTGGTCGCTGCGAAGTTCGGCGATGATGTCCAGGAGTTCTGGGTAAGTGTACATGTTGATTCCTCGCTTTCTGGGAGTTTGTCGTAGAGTGACGCCCGGGCGGAGAGAGGATGCCCACGCGAACCCGGGGCAACGCTCCGTCGAACTAATCGCTACTGCGACCATCGACGCTCGGGAGAGCCCTCGCGCCGGGTCTCCGTAAGCGCTGGATTTCGCCGGAGCTAAAAGCGCCCCTAAAAGGGCTCACGCAGGCATCCCCTCTCCACCCGGGCTAGTTACAGCAACGATCGGCCATTTTACATGATATATAATGATGTGCTCACTCGTTATACATTTCATTGCCTGTAGATCTTTTTGTACATGAGTATATATTAGCTGCACAGCCGCCGGGAGGGCGGGTATGATGGCTGGTAGGCCTTGGAAGGGCGTCTTTAGCAGTGATGAAATCCACTTCTTACGGAGACTAGGCGCGACGGCTCTCCGGAGCGTCTTAGTCGTAGTTAGAAGTTAGTTCAGCACTGCGTTGCCCGCGGCCTGCCAGATATCATACCCGCCCTCCCGGCGGCGTCCCGCCTGCGGCAAACATACCACAGGCGATATTTGCAGCTTAAAGCATCTTGTTGATCATTGCGAGAACTTCCTCACCCAATGCCGCGCTCTTCGCGTCAGCATCCTCAAGGGAGGTTCCTTTGACTCCATAGTAGAACTTCACCTTCGGCTCGGTTCCGGACGGTCTTACGCACAGCCATGCGCCGTCGTTCAGATCATAGTAGAGTACGTTGGAAGCCGGAAGTCCGGTAGGTTTCACTTCGCCGGTAGCCATATCCTTGATGGTATCCAGCTTATAGTCTCTTGCAGATACGACCTTGTAGGAGCCGATGGTCTCCGGCGTATTGTTTCTTAAGGTATCCAGGATCTCCTGAATCTTCGCAAGTCCCTCGATGCCCTTAAGCTCGATGGATTTGACTGCATCCTTATAGTAACCGTATTTCTCATACATTGCCAACATCGCATCCCACAGAGTCATGTCTTTGGTCTTGTAGTAAGCTGCAGCTTCGCAAAGTGCAACAGTTGCGGAGATGGCATCCTTGTCACGGGCGTAGGTTCCGATCAGGCAGCCGTAGGACTCCTCGAGACCGAACAAATAGGTTCCGTGTCCAGTATGTTCGTTCTTCAGGATCTGCTGTCCGATGAACTTGAAGCCAGTCAGTACCTCTACCAGCTCACAACCATAGTTTGCTGCCACAGCGTCCACCAGGTTCGTAGTAACGATGGACTTGACCACCTGTCCGTCTGCCGGGATCTTGCCTGCTGCCTGCTTCTGGCTCAGGACATAGTCGCACAGCAGGGAACCGGACATATTGCCAGTCAGCGGGATATATTCGCCGGACTTCGTATCCTTTACATAAACGCCGAGACGGTCTGCATCCGGGTCAGTAGCAAGAACAAGGTCTGCATTTACTTCTTTTGCAAGCTTCAGGCCAAGCGCGAATGCTTCTGCTGCTTCCGGGTTCGGATAGCTGACTGTCGGGAACTCGCCATCCGGGAGCTCCTGCTCTTTTACCACATAGACATTTTCAAAGCCAAGCTCTTTTAACGCACGTCTTGCCGGGATGTTGCCGGTACCGTGGAGCGGGGTGTAGACGATGCGAATATCCTTCTGCATCTTATCGATGGCATCCTGATTGACCACCTGATCCATAACATGTCCAATGAACTTGTCATCGATCGCCTGTCCGATGATCTCGTATTTGCCTGCTGCCTCGGCTTCTGCACGGGTCGTTGTCTTTACGGTAGACAGGTCAGTGATCGCCAGAACTTCTTCTGTCACACCCTTATCATGAGGCGGAGTGAACTGAGCGCCGTCCTCCCAGTATACCTTGTAGCCGTTGTACTCTGGCGGATTGTGGCTTGCAGTGATGTTGATACCTGCTACACAGCCCAGCTCGCGAACTGCGAAGGACAGCTCCGGTGTAGGACGCAGGGACTCGAACTTGTATGCCTTGATCCCGTTAGCTGCCAGTGTCAGCGCTGCTTCCTCCGCGAACTCAGGAGACATCCGGCGGGAGTCATAGGCAATGGCAACGCCCTTGCCCTGTCCGCCCTGTTTGATGATATAGTTGGCAAGGCCCTGGGTCGCGCGGCGAACCACATAGATGTTCATCCGGTTGACACCAGCTCCGATGATTCCTCTAAGTCCTGCTGTACCGAACTCCAGGTCCTTATAGAAACGCTCCTTGATCTCATTGTCGTCATCTGCGATCGCTTTCAGTTCCTCTTTTGTCGCTTCGTCAAAATAGGGATTGGAAAGCCACTCTTCATAGATTGCTTTGTAGTCCATTTTGTACAATTACCTCCCAAATTCTGTATTTTTAGATAAACGGCACATGGAGCGATACTCTATGAAAGCAAGCATGTAGTGCCGTTTATATAGTTAGGTTCATTATACAATATCTCTTTTGAAAAGGAAACTCTTTTTTCCCTTTGGGACAGGAATTTTTCCAGTTTCTCCATATGTTTTCCCGGAATCCATGCTTTATTCGTATTATAATAGTAATTCGCCAGTTTCCAGAATTTCTCCGGATATTGCATACGCAAGCTCAGATACTCCTTTTCTTCCCGGCAGAGAGGACGCACCTGTTCATAAGCATCCATGATCCTGCTGCCCAAGCGGAAGTCGTAATTCTGCTTCTCCAGAATCTTTCGAAGGAACAAATACAGGTCATTTACCTGCACATCCAGCGCAAATTTTTCAAAGTTGATGACTGCCATCTGTCCGTTTCCGACCAAAATATTATGATGAATGTATTCTCCATGGCAGAAATGTCCCTCTGTCAGCGCCTGGTTCCGCAGTTTTTCATAGGAAGATGCCTGAAGCCGGCGCTCGGTCTCCTGCGCCTCCGCGAGAACCGAAGAACAGCAGGTCAGATAAGCGGATTCAAATTCATTCTTTCTATTTTTTTTGCGGATAAAGGAATAAATCTTCCTAAGCTCACGGTTATGGCGTCCCAGCTCTCCGACCACATCTGCTGCCGCCAGCCGAAGACGGTCTTCGTCCGTCACTTCACAGAATCCTCGCAGATCTTTGTGTATTCCTGCCAGCAAAGAGGCTGCTTTTAAGATCTCACTCTCACTTCTGGTATCGCATTCTCTTCCATCCAGGGATTCCTTCACCACGAACTGACTGTATTCCCGGTATACCGTCGCCAGCCTTCCTTCGCTGTCCGGCTCCATCCGATCTACCAGATAACCACAGTCTCTAAGATGCTGCAGAAGCTCCTGTTCCTTCTGAAGCTTATAGACACTTCCGGAAAACTCCCGGAGCAGAAGCCTGCCCGCACTGGTGTCCAGAAGAAAAGCGCCCCTGGTGCGCCAGCTCCCGTTCACGGTAAACGGATACTGTTCCAATACCTGCAAATCTCTCTCGTTCATAGAATCCCCCCACGCATCAGTCGTCTCGTACCTTCTATACATATGTGGGAAAAATGAAAAATAGCACCCCGAAGGGTGCTGATTTTTGAAAATTATCTTTCGGATATACGATACCTTCCGAACCCGAAACTCGTATTCTTTCCAATATGTGTCACTTCTCCTGCCAGCAGGAGCGGGATCAGTTCTTCCGGAATCTCCTCAAGGTATAATTCACCCTTGATCCCGCGCAGTGGCATCTTCTGATCCTGTGTGCTGGAATAACGGTAGACCTTAATCTCCTCCGAATGTTCTTCCAGCGTCTTCGGATATATTCCTTTCCACTTTAGCATCTCACATTCCAGTCCCTCAAAGCAGTCAAGCATGTGGATCCTTCTGCACAGTGCCGGAATCATCGCTTCCAGAGACAGAACCTGCTGCATCTTCCCCTGATATTTTAAGGCCACAGGAGTCCGGAAACGAATCCGATCCGGATGCCCGGTCATTCCCTTTTGCCGATATCTTATATAATCCCATAGTGTCAGCACCTGATACTGATCCATTAGGATTTCAGATCCTCTCAGGATATCCCTTCCTGTCGTATTCCTGACAGACACAATCTCATACTTTGCATGCGCTTTCCCGATTCCCAGCAGCCCCAGCTGATAGACCGCCTGCAAAAACTGGCTGAAATACACGATCGTCTTCCCAAACAGGATCAAATGAAATTCCAGTACAGAGCCTTCACAAAAATCTTCCTCATAATTCTCACATTCCAGTACATACCCGACGCTGTCCCCGGAGGTCACATAATCCGGCTTCCGGTCAAACCTGGAATAGAGCGTTCTCCTGACTATGCACTCGGACTCAAAATCACATCTGTCGCACTGACGGTCCCGAATACAGTTAGAACGCAACAACATCTCTCCGATTCCGCCCCGAATCGCAGACACTTTATTCATCGGAAGCCTGGTACCCTCTGTCATCCGGAGCCCAAAATGCAGCTTTACATAACGAACCTGCAATGCTCTTTCCATCTGCTGTAGATCAAAGCACATCTTTTTCTTCCTTTCGTTTCGTTTACAAAAATCTAAACGCCATAATATTTCTCTGAAACATACAGACACACGAATAAAAATAACGGAAAACCATGGAATTCCGGTTTTCCGTTTTTATTTACTTTATTTTTTCTAAAAATCCAGGAAACCGGAAGGCTTCCATTTTACACATCACCGGTTTGATCTGCCAACGTGTGATAGACCTCCGGAGAAAGCGGAGTGACATAAAAATTGTGATGGCTGAGTTTCACGCAGCCGTTCTGCCATAACTGCCGGTTAATGTCCGTTAGTAGTACACGATTGGTATGGCTGGTGCATTGAATCAGGTAACACCTGTTCTCATTCCCTTCTGTGTAGAAAGCTATGGCATCCGCATCTTCTTTTGAACATGTTTGGTATTCGCCGCTTTCCGTGTTTATCATCAGGATTGTACTGGTTTCCACCAGGCGCCCATTCGGCATTCTCAATCTGTACATGTGTTTTCTCCTTTTTATGATATTGATGGTTCTTTTTCAGATTATATCATAAATTCCCCGGCTGTGTACACACCCAGATTTCAGGTTTCATGTCAATGCCCTAAGTCGGGCTTATCCCATTTCTACATCAACAACCGTGGTGAAGAAATTGTACCCAGTGAATTGTGTCAATGCCCTAGGCTTATCCCATTTCTACAACCCCTAGGACGCAAAGTTTATTCAAAAGGCAATATCGTGTCAATGCCCTATGTCGGGCTTATCCCATTTCTACCAAAGACAACGAAACGGATAATGGTAGCTTTATTATGTGTCAATGCCCTATGTCAGGCTTATCCCATTTCTACGATGTAACTGACATAAGTATGAACGGGACATACACTGTGTCAATGCCCTATGTCAGGCTTATCCCATTTCTAC